>CALAZQ010000001.1 GCA_937926325.1 uncultured Planctomycetaceae bacterium
GCCGTCCAGCAGGCCCGCGAAGCAGCCCGCCGGGCCAGCTGCACCAACAACCTCAAGCAGATCGGACTCGGGATGCACAATTTTGCCGACGTTTGGAGCGAGCGGTTCCCACCGGGCCAATTAAAAAAGTCAGTGACCTATCCGTCGGTTTCCTGGAGTGCGTTTTTACTTCAGTTCATGGAGGAGCCGGGAATTTCCCCGACGTGGGACCCGGTGTCGGACGAAACGCAGCCAGCAGGAGACTCTCGGCTTTATCTTACTGAGCGGCTGAACACGGTCGTCAATCAAAATGCAACAGCGACTCGGCTCTCGTTTTACCTTTGCCCAAGCGTCTCACGAGAACACTCATCGAGACGGGATGATCAGGTTATCGATCTCAACAACGACGGCAATATTGATCCGGTCGATTACGAAGGATTCGCCTGTATTGACTACGCCGGAAACGCCGGGGCGAACTGGTCTTACAGTTCTTGGTCGCGTTATCGGCTTCCCAACGGTGCCATGTATCCGGAAAAAAATGGGGTGTTGTTGAATGTCAATGAGGTTATGAGCGACTTCTCGGAGGGCGTAAGGTTCCGGGAAATTACGGATGGTCTGACGAAAACGATCCTTTCATTCGAATTGACCGGTCGGGGGACTGATGGAGATGACGAGCGTGGCCTTTGGGCTTCGGGCTTGAACTCATGCTCAGTTGGTCCCCGTGCCAAGAAGACTGATGCCTCGATCATCAACCCAGCTACTCAATATGCTTGGGATCACGAAGACTTCGAGTCGCCACTTTTCTCAGATCATCCATCCGGTGCCCAGGTTCTTCTCTGCGATGGCTCCGTCCACTTTTTGAATGATGACATTGCGGAGCCAGTCGTTCTCGGACTTGCCTCCCGCAACTGCGGCGAAGTCGTCAGCATCGGCGATTGATGCGGGTTCCCGCTTGTGCTGTAGCGTAATTGGCGGCGAGGTGGGAATCGCACCGAGCCGCAGACGGCTGGTCCGGCCGTCGTCAGTGATCTCGGCAACGGTGTCGTCAAGCAGGGCGAGCACCCGGCGAGCCCGTGCTGCCAGTAGCGTGCCCGCGTCTAGCGCCGGTGCTCAGCGACCCTGTGGAAGGAGCGAAGCTGCTCGCGATCCATTGCCGCAGCGCTGCTGTCTGTCCAGCTATCAGGCACGCCGTGCATCGCTCAATGAACCCGAATGCGTTTTACTCACGGCGAAAGCAAGGCGATACTTCAGACGGTGATGGTGACGACCGGTGGCGTCATCCGCCCCTCGACCGTCTCGCCGTCCCACACGAGGAGACTTCAATGTTCCTGCGAAACGTTTTGACGCCTCTGGCTACCGCGGCCTTGCTCATGGCCGCTCCCTGCCTTGCCGACGGGCCGGCGTCCTGCCCGGTGATCAGTCACACCGACCTGGCCACGCGGACAACCGCGGCCGGAGGGATGACGAATGCCGACTGGTGGCCGGATCAAATAAACCTCGACATTCTTCATCAAAACTCTCCGGCCGGGAATCCGATGCCGGGTGACTTCGATTATGCCGAAGCGTTTACCACGCTCGACCTCGCGGCGGTCAAGCGGGACCTCCGCGAGCTGATGACCAGCTCGCAGGACTGGTGGCCGGCGGACTACGGCCACTACGGGCCGCTCTTCATCCGCATGGCCTGGCACAGTGCCGGCACCTACCGGGTGTCGGACGGACGCGGTGGGGCGGGCTACGGAACCCAGCGTTTCGCCCCGCTCAATAGCTGGCCGGACAACGCCAACCTCGACAAGGCCCGCCGGCTGCTCTGGCCGATCAAGCGGAAGTATGGCCGACGGATCTCCTGGGCCGACCTGATGATCCTGGCCGGCAACGTGGCGCTGGAGTCGATGGGCTTTGAGACGTTTGGCTTTGGCGGTGGCCGGGCCGACGTCTGGGAGCCCCAAGACGACATCTCCTGGGGGCCGGAAAGCGAATGGCTCGCCGCCGAGCGATACACTGGCGAACGGCAGCTCGACAATCCGCTGGCCGCGGTACAGATGGGGCTGATCTATGTGAACCCAGAGGGGCCCGACGGCAAGCCCGATCCGCTGGCGGCCGCCCACGACATCCGCGAGACGTTCGCCCGCATGGCGATGAATGATGAGGAGACCGTCGCCCTGATCGCCGGCGGCCACACCTTCGGGAAGAGCCACGGGGCGGCCTCCGCGGAGAACGTTGGCCCCGCGCCAGAAGGAGCGGCAATCGAGGAGCAGGGCCTCGGCTGGCGAAACGCCTACCGCAGTGGCAAGGGCGGCGACACGATCACCAGCGGCATTGAGGGTGCCTGGACGAGCACCCCAACAGAGTGGTCGAACGGCTATCTCGACAACCTCTTCGGCTATCAATGGAAGCTGGTGAAGAGCCCTGCCGGGGCCTGGCAGTGGACGCCCGAGGACGCCTCGGCCGAGGGCACCGTGCCCGACGCCCACGACGAGAACAAGTCGCACCCGCCGATGATGTTCACGACCGACCTGGCCCTTCGTATGGACCCGCAGTACGGCCCAATTGCCGAGCGGTTTCATGAGAACCCCGAGGCTTTCGCCGAGGCCTTTGCCAAGGCTTGGTACAAGCTGACCCACCGTGACATGGGGCCGGTATCGCGACTGCTGGGACCGGAGGTGGCCGAGCCGCAGCTCTGGCAGGATCCCGTACCGCCGGTCGACCATCCGCTGATCGACGAGGCCGACATCGCAGCCCTGAAAGGAAGTCTGCTCGGCTCGGGGCTTTCGGTCTCAGATCTGGTTTCCACGGCCTGGGCCTCCGCCTCCACGTTCCGCGGGAGCGACAAGCGAGGTGGCGGCAACGGGGCCCGCATCCGTTTGGCGCCACAGAAAGACTGGGCGGTCAACGAGCCACAGCAGCTTGCCCGCGTGCTGGCGGTGCTTGAAAAGGTGCAGCGAGAATTCAACGCCGCGCAGACCGACGGCACGCGGGTATCGCTGGCCGACCTGATCGTGCTCGGCGGCTCAGCCGGCATCGAGGAGGCGGCAAGCCGGGCAGGCCATGAGGTGAGTGTGCCGTTTCATCCGGGCCGCACCGATGCGACTGCCGAGATGACCGACGCCGCGTCGTTTGCAGTGCTCGAGCCGGTCTCCGACGGCTTCCGCAATCATCTCGCTCGCGAGATCGACCGGCCGGCTGAAGAACTGCTGGTCGATCGGGCCCAGCTGCTGACCCTCTCAGCTCCCGAGATGACCGTGCTTGTCGGCGGCCTGCGGGTGCTCGGTGCCAACAGTGGGGATGGCCCGTTGGCTGAGCTGGGCGTGTTCACCGATCGGCCGGAGACGCTGACGAACGACTTCTTCGTCAAGCTCCTCGACATGGGCATCAGGTGGCGGCCTTCGCCGGTCTGTGAGCACTTCTACGAGGGGATCGACCGTGCAACCGGCGATCTGAAGTGGACCGCCTCACGGGTGGATCTCGTGTTCGGCTCCAACTCGCAGCTGCGGGCGATCGCCGAGGTCTACGCCAGTGACGACGGCCAGGAAGCATTTGTCAGTGACTTCATTGCTGCCTGGACGAAGGTGATGAACCTCGACCGCTTTGACCTGCCGAAGAAGGCCCGCAGAGGAGGCTGAGCGGCGAGGCGGCCGCCACGACCATCGGTCATCGTGTTGCGTGCCGCTCCGCCGTGAACCGCCAGAGGCCAGGCCGTGTTGTTGTTGGCAAACCTCAGGGCAGTGACGCCGATGCTCTAAAAAGGTGCCGTCTTGGTGGTCGAACCAGGACGGATCGGAGTGCATGCCCTGCCAATTGAAGGCTGAGGGGAGCACGCAGAGGATGAGGGCACGCTGGCTTCGCCTGCCACTCACCTTTGATCGCCGCCACCCACTATCTTCAGACTCGTGAGCAGCAGTTTGCCGATGTCGTTACCGGTGGCAGTCCAGCGGCAGTTGGTCAGGGTGGGGCGGGGCAGTGCACACAGCCGTCAGACCCGGGCAGTGTGCAAAAGTGTGTGCAGTCAAAAGCCGCTTCGGCTGGCAGCAATTCGCACGCTTCTGAAAAAACCCCGCTCAACACCGCGAATTTGCGGGTTGCTGCGAATGGTCGCAAACCGCGGCAAAACCAACTAGTGGGCGAAGAGGGACTCGAACCCCCGACCCCCTCGGTGTAAACGAGGTGCTCTAACCAACTGAGCTATTCGCCCGGATAACAGCTGCAACGGCAGCTGCTCTGATCGAAAGAAGTGTACCGCAGAACCGGTGGCTGGTTTACGAACTGGCCGCCGGTTTTGTGGGCGGCGAGCCGCCGGGCTGCTCGCCGGCCGGCTTTGGCGGCACCACCGTGCGGATGCCGAGTTCCACCAGCTGCTTCGTATCGACTGCCGCCGGGGCACCGGTCATCAGGTCGCTCGCCTTCTGCGTTTTCGGGAAGGCGATCACGTCGCGGATCGATTCCAGCCGGCCGAAGAGCATCACCCAGCGATCGATGCCCAGGGCAATCCCGCCGTGCGGGGGCGCCCCGCTGGCCAGGGCCTCCAGCAGAAACCCGAACCGCTCCTGGGCCATTTCGGGCGAGATGCCGAGCAGATCGAAGACCCGCTGCTGCACCTTGGAATCATGAATTCGAATCGTGCCCCCGCCCGCCTCCGAGCCGTTGATCACCAGGTCGTAGGCGACCGCCCGACAGCCGGCGGGGTCGCTGGCCAGCTTGTCGAGGTCTTCCGGTCGCGGGGCGGTGAACGGATGGTGCATCGCCGCCCAGCCCCCGGTCTCATCGTCGCGGGCAAACATCGGAAAATCGACCACCCACGAGGCATGCAGCTGGCGGTCGTCATACAGCCCCAGCGTCTTGCCCAGATGCTTGCGGAGGGTGTGCAGGGCCTTGCAGGTCACATCAAAGCTGTCGGCAGAGATCAAGGCCAAGTCGCCCGGCTCGGCCGCCAGGGCTGCGCGGATCTGCTCACCGACCCCTTCACCAAGATTCTTGGCGACCGGGCCGGTCCAACTGCCCTCGCCATCGAGCTTCAGCCAGACCAGCCCCTTCGCCCCCGCTTCCACTGCGATCGCGGTAAGGTTGTCGAGATCCTTGCGGGAGAACTTATCGGCGACGCCCGGCACCCGGATGCCCCGGACCCGGCCGCCGGCGTCGAGGGCCCCCTTGAACACCCGGAAGTCACTCCCGGCCACAGCGGCTGCCAGATCGACAATCTCCAGCCCGAACCGCAGGTCGGGGGCGTCATGGCCAAACCGCTCCATGCAGTCATCCCAGGTGAGCCGGGGCAGGGGCAGGGCGACCTCGATCCCCAGAATCTCACGGGCGGTCTTTTCGACCAGCGTCTCGATCACCTGCATGACGTCGTCGGCTTCTACGAACGACATCTCAAGGTCAAGCTGGGTGAACTCCGGCTGCCGGTCGGCCCGCAGGTCTTCGTCCCGAAAGCACTTGGCGACCTGTACATAGCGGTCAAAGCCGGCGATCATCAGCAGCTGCTTGTAGAGCTGCGGCGACTGGGGCAGGGCGAAGAACGCGCCATGTTCAAGCCGGCTCGGCACCAGGTAGTCGCGGGCTCCCTCCGGCGTACTGCGGCCCAGCATCGGCGTTTCGACGTCGATGAAGCCGAGCTCGTCGCAGTGGTCCCGCATGATTTTGACGATCCGACTGCGGAGCAGCAGGTTCCGTTGCATGTCGGTCCGCCGCAGGTCGAGCCAGCGGTTCTTCAGCCGGATGTCCTCGCCGGGCAGATCGGTGCCACTCGGCTGGAAGACCGGCGTGACCGCCTCGTTGAGCACGGTGAGTTCGCCACAGACCACCTCAATTTCTCCGGTGGCCAGCTTCGGGTTGGTCGTGCCCTCGGGCCGGCGGCCCACCCGGCCGGTGGCGGCCAGCACCCACTCCGACCGGCAGGCCCGGGCCCGGGCCATCACCTCAGCCGGGGCATCGGGGCCGACCACCACCTGGGTGCGGCCCCAGCGGTCCCGCAGGTCGATGAAGATCACGCCCTTGTGGTCGCGGACACGGTCCACCCAGCCGCAGAGGGTGACGGTCTGGTCGAGATGATCGGGGCGGAGTTCACCGCAGGTGTGGGTGCGAAGCACAGGGGACACAACCTTTCAGGGAAGCCAAGCGATGGACAAAACAACGCGGGTGGGCTGAACCCGCCACTCGAGGCTCCGATTGTGTGGCGAAAACGCCACTTCTCCAAGCACCAGCCCCAGGAATCGTGGCCGGCCGCAGTTTTTGGCGGACCACCCCCTCACCAAATCAATCGGGTGGGGCCTTCGGCAAGGCGGCGACGATCAGAATGCTTACCGCCAGCAGGATCGAGATGACGAGCACGATGATCGCAGCGAGCATCAGGTAGCCGCTGGCACTGGCATTCTCGGCAGACGATGTTGCCACCGAGATGATGCCCAACAAAGCAAACAGGCCGGCTGACCCGATCGCAGCCCAACTGAGGTAGCGTTCAAGCATCGCAGCAGATTCACTCGGCGGAAAAACTGTGGGGAGCCATGCCGCCCGGACGATGCGGCTGCCGTCACGTCACGAATTGTCGCGCATCGACCGCCCGCCGGCAAAGGCCAGTTCCAACTGCTCGCCACTTACCTCGCCGTCGGCAAACTCGCGGAACAGCAGGCTCGGCTGAATGTCGCGGTTGTGCTGGTACTTGTCGCTGGCGTATTCGGTGATGGCGCCGGTGATCTGGTGGAAGAAGATCTGGCAGATCGGCACCCCGGGATAGATCTTCACCGGCTGGACGGCAAACATCTCGAGTGTCCAATAGCCGGCAAAGCCCACGTCGCCGAAACCGGCGGTGACATGCACGAACAGCCCCAGCCGGCCGATCGAGCTGCGGCCCTCAATCATCGGGACCAGGTTGTGGGTCTCGGTCCGTTCGACCGTCCGCCCCAGATAGAGCTGGTTGGGGGTAAGCACCAGTCCCTCTTCGGGAATCTGCACCCGGGCCACCCGGTTGCTCTTCCGCATATCGAGCACCACCTCTTCATAGACCAGCAGTTCGTCGTGCAGCGACAGGTTGTAACTGTTGGGGTTGAGCCGGGACTCATCGAACGGGTCGATCAGGATGTTGCCGCCGAGCTGCTGCCTGATCTCGTTGCCGGAGAGAATCATCGCCAGGTTCCTTGCGGGCTGCGGGGGGCTCGTCGCTCAGAACCACGGGGGATCTCGGGTGGCCACCCCGCGGCACTCCGGTAGTGTAAGGATTTGGTGAAGGATTGTCGCAGAATTTTTTGGAGGCGGCAGTCGGTGTTCGTCCGGCTGCCGCCCTCCAGGCCCCATGACCGTTGCGGTCGCGGGCCGCTGCCGCTGCGTCGCAAGCGTTTCGCGGCTGGGAACGACCCCGCAGTGAACTGCCGGCGGCAGCACGACGGCTTCTCGTCGCGCGTCGGCGTCGGTTCGTGGTCACGGTGCCGCAGCTGCGGGCTGCCTCCGCGGGGGTGTCATCGGTGCTACCATTGGCTGTATGAGGATTTGGTGACACCGACGAGGGAGTGCCCAACGAATGCCTGAAGAGCTGACCGACCCCGCGACCTACGAGCCGCTCTACCTATCGGGCATCGAAAAGTTCAACGAGTGCGACTATTACGAGAGCCATGAGGTCTGGGAGGAACTCTGGACCGACTATCGCGGCCCCTCGCGGAAGTTCTATCAGGGGCTGATCCAGGCGGCCGTTGCCCTCTACCACTTCGGAAACGGCAACATCCGGGGTGCCCGGAAGCTTCATGGCAGCGTGCACGGCTACCTTGAGGCCTATGCCCCATACCACCTTGGGCTGGACATCGATCGGTTTCTGGAGTGTTTCGACGCCTGCCTGAAGGAAGTGGCGGCAAGTACGGAGGACTATCCGACGATCGAACTCGATCCAGAACTGCTGCCCGAGATTCACCTCGACCCGCCACCGCTCGACGGCAGGGATGGACGCGATGAGTGACGAACCGTTGGCATTTTCACCGGAAGACTTCTCGGGGCTCGCCCGGGTGTTCCCGTTGCCAAACCTCGTGATGTTTCCTCACGTGATGCAGGCGATGCATATTTTTGAGCCCCGGTACCGAGCGCTGTTTGAAGAGGCGGTCGAGGACGACCGGCTGATCACCCTGGGGGTACTCGCGCCGGGCTGGGAGGCTCACTACGAAGGCCGGCCGGCCCTGCGTTCAACTGCCTGCCTCTGCCGGATTGCCACCCATCAGCGGACGCCGGAAGGCACCTACAACGTGCTGCTGCTGGGCGTGCGGCGGGTGCGGCTGGTGCGGGAACTGCCCCCAGACAAGCCCTTCCGCGTGGCCGAGGCGACTATCATTGACGATGAGTTGCCACCGGAAACCTCGGAAGCGGCGATGGCAGCGCTGCAGAAGCGGCTGCTGACCGCCTTCAAGCGGGCCATGCCGAAGATTCCATCCTCCTACGACCAGCTTGACCAGTTGCTGGGCAGCCAGATCACGCTCGGCATGCTGACCGATATCGTTGCTTACACCATCGAACTCGATCTCGATACGAAACTACGACTGCTGGCTGAGTGCGATGTGCTGCGGCGAACCCAGATTCTGCTCGAGACCCTCGGCGGCCAGCCGCAGACCCGCCCCCAGCGAACGTTCCCGCCGGCGTTCAGCCTGAACTAG
>CALAZQ010000002.1 GCA_937926325.1 uncultured Planctomycetaceae bacterium
TGTAGGTCGAGGCGGCAAAGATCGGGTCGGTGATCGCAAAGCCCGGCTTGACCCGCTCTTCGCCGGCATGCACCGCCAGTGTCGAAGGCCCGGCGGTTCGGCGGTGGTTCACGGGAGGCTCGGGCATGGTCGGTGTCGGTTCGATCACGGTGGTTTGCCGGTTGCGTTGAGCGAAGCGAACGAAGGGCTGCCGGCTGCCGCCGGCTCCACGACCCTCAAGTGTAGCCTAGCCGACGCCATGATCGACGGCGGGCCGGTCGATCCGGTTATGACAAAGATTCCCGCTGTTGCCGTTGGCGAGCCACCACCGGTAGAACACGGTGAAGCGGCGTTTGCTCGAGCCGCGTTTCATTCCTCAATTGCTGCGGCGGTTCATGAAGCCTTCCCCCCCCGCCCCTGCAGGGGCTGCCCCGCCGGATCGCCGGCTTCATCCCCCGCCGAAGGTCTGGATCACCCTGGCTTCGCTCGCGGCCGCGACGGCGTTGGTGCGGTACGGGTGGCTTGAACTGATCGCCGGCGAGGTCGTCGACCAAGCGGTCCGCAACATCATCACGCTCATCCTCGCCTTTTCGGGGCTGGTCAGCCTGTTGCTCTGGTTTCTGCGGGAAAGCGGCCATTCCGCCGCCCTCAAGAAAGGTGTGGCTGGCGGCCTCGCGGCGGCTGTCCTGCTCGCCGTCGCCCTGCTGCGGATCGAACGGGTGAGCGGCGACCTCGTCCCCGAGTTTGCCTTTCGCTGGCAGGCCCACCGGGACACACTGCTGCCCTCCGCCGCGGCAGTTAACCGTGGAGCCGGACAGGCCACCGGCGGCTGGGCGGCCACCCCAGGTGACTTCCCGCGGTTTCTGGGACCGAGTGGAAACGCCAGCCTGCCCACTGTCGAGATTGCCACCGATTGGCAGACCAGCCCCCCACGGCTGCTCTGGCGGCGGCCGATCGGAGCCGGCTGGAGTGGCTTCGCCAACTGCGGCGACCATGCCGTCACGCTGGAACAGCGGGGCGATGACGAGGCCATCAGCTGCTATTCCCTCCGGACCGGTGAGCCCGAATGGGTGGTGGCGGTGCCGGCTCGGCACGAGACGGTGCTGGGCGGCGTGGGCCCCCGTTCGACGCCGACGATTCGCGACGGCATTGTCTACGCCACCGGCGCGACGGGTTGGCTGCATGCCATTGATGGCCCAAGCGGCGCGGTTCGCTGGCGGAAGGACGTGGTGGCCGACCTCGGCATCGATCCAGTGGTGCATGCAGCGGCAGTCGCCTGGGGCCGAGCGGGCTCACCGTTGGTAACCGACAGCCTGGTGATCGTGCCGGCGGGTGGACCGCGGCGGGGAGTTGCTCCCACGGCCGATGACACTGCTGCGACCGACCCCAGGACCGCTCCGTTTGTCTCGCTGGTTGCCTACGACCGCTCGAGCGGTGAGCGGGTCTGGCTGGCCGGCACCGAACAGATTGCCTATGCCTCGCCACAGCTGGTGAGGGTGGCCGGTCGGGATCTGGTGCTCACGGTCAACGAGGCCCATGGTGCTGCCTATGACCCCGCCACCGGCGAGGCGGTCTGGCAGTTTCCTTGGCCCGGCCACTCCAATTCAGATGCCAGCTGCTCACAGCCGCATCTCTTTGACGGCGACCGGCTGTTCATCTCCAAGGGCTATGGGGTCGGCGCTGCGGTCTTTGCGATCAACCACAGCGACACCGGCTGGCTGCTTAAGCCGGTCTGGCAGCGGTCGAACCTGCTCAAGACCAAGTTCACCAACGTCGCCATCCGTGACGGGCATGCCTATGGCCTCTCCGACGGCATCCTCGAGTGCGTGCGACTGGCCGACGGCAAGCGGGCCTGGAAACGCGGCCGCTACGGCCAGGGGCAGGTGCTGCTGGTCGGTGAGACGCTGCTGGTCCAAGCTGAATCGGGCGAGGTGGTGGCAGTGCCGGCAACTCCCAAGCGGCCGGAGGAACTGGGTCGGCTCGCCGCCATCGAGGGGCAGACCTGGAACAACCTCTGCCTGGCTGGCAATAAACTGCTGGTGCGGAACGCCGAGGAGGCCGCCTGCTATGAACTGTCGATGATTCGGCAGGCAACTCCTGAAGCTCGTTCTGCTGTTGAGGGCAATGATTGACCGATGGGCGATCTCGACGGACAAACGATTCTCGTCACCGGCAGTACCAGCGGCATCGGCCGGGCCGTCGCCCACGAGCTTGCAGCGGCGGGGGCGGCCGTTGCCATCCACGGCCGCCGGGCCGAGGCAGCGGCAGCGATCGCGTCTGAAATCGACAGTCTGCCGCTTGGCTCGGTCGCTGATGTCTTTCTCGCTGATCTGGCCACAGCCGAGGGTTGCCAACAGCTTGTCGACGCCGTTCAGCGAAAGTGCCCCACGCTCAATGCCGTCTGCCTGGTGGCCGGTGCCGACACCCTCACCGGCGCCGGGGCCAAGCTCAGCTTCGAAGACAAGCTGCAACTGCTCTACGACATCGACATTCGTTCAACGCTGCTGCTGGGCCGGGCCTTTGGCCGGCAACTCAGCGACCGCGGCGGGTCGATCGTGACGATTGGCTGGGATCAGGCCGATCTGGGCATGGCCGGCGACAGCGGCGAACTGTTCGCAGCGGTCAAAGGTGCCGTGATGGCCTTCAGCAAAAGCCTGGCCAAGTCATTGGCCCCTTCAGTCCGCGTCAACTGCGTTGCTCCGGGCTGGATCAGAACAGCCTGGGGTCATCAGGCCAGCCGGGAGTGGCAAGAGCGGGCCATCGGCGAAAGCCTCGTCGGCCGCTGGGGTGAACCCGAAGACATCGCCGCCGCCGTCCACTGGCTGGTTTCGCCGCGGGCCAGTTTTGTGACCGGCCAGCTGCTCAACATCAACGGTGGCTTTCGCACCGGTCCGATCGGGCGTTGAAGGTCTTCTGGTCGTTGTTGTTCAGCTTTCTGTTACGGAAAGATGGACACTGTCTGTACTTTTCATGAAGCCAGCCGCCGCTCGGGAATACCCACGCCCACTCGCTTGACGTTCACGTCGGCCATCCAGGCCGCCGTTCACT
>CALAZQ010000003.1 GCA_937926325.1 uncultured Planctomycetaceae bacterium
CCCGGAGGATTGACGCTGCCGCCGGTAAAATGCGTCCTTCGGGGGAATAAGTTGTCATGCGCCCAAAAGCCCGAGAGGCTCTGCAAGAGGCTCACGCGCGGCGGATCGGCTCGGAAATGGTGGCGGAGTTGCCATGGCCTGGCTATGCTTTTCTGTTGACGGCTGCAAGACTTAGTCCGACAACCAAGTCCGCCTTCTGTCCTCTCGGATTGTGTCCTCAGGGTGCTGTTTTATGAGCGTGATTGTGAACGTCCACGAAGCGAAGACCCATTTTTCCCGCCTGTTGGAACAGGCCCATGCCGGCCAGGAAATCATTCTCGCCAAGGCAGGGAAACCCTACGCGCGACTGGTGCCGTTGGCTCCTGTCAAGGCTCAACGTCAACCGGGGCGGCTGCAGGGTCGCGTCACCGAGAGTTTCTTTGAGCCACTTCCCGAAGACGAGCTGGCTGCGTGGGAGAGCGATGCGTGAAACTCCTGCTCGACACGCACGCGTTTCTTTGGTGGGTAACCGATGACCCCAATCTAAGTGCTTCGGCACGTACTGCCATCGCCGACGAGTCAAACGTCGTTTTCGTCAGTGCCGCCACGGCATGGGAGATCGCAACAAAACATCGTCTCGGCAAACTCGATGAGGCAGCAGGTGCCTTCGAGCGATTTACTGAACTCGTTGCAGCTGATGGATTTTTGATCCTGCCAGTCGAGGCGTACCACGCACTCAAGGCGGGCAGCTATCGGGTTCCGCACCGCGATCCATTCGACCGGATGCTCGCCGCGCAGAGTGCGTTGGAAGGCTTGAGGCTCGTGACACGCGATCCGGCATTCACGCAGTTTCGCACCGACGTGTACTGGTAGGGCGGTAACTTCTCCTGATTGACCCCCGCTCTCGAATCGGTTGATCAGATCAAGCACCGCCGCAAACCTCGATCTCATATCCCGTGGGCAGGTGACCGTAGGCCGTGAAGATTCTGGTTTGCTGGATCGACATCTGCAGCTCCATGGCCGCCCGCAGCCGGGTCGATCTCGCCGTGCTTGCGGATGACTGAGTGTCTGTACGGTCGTTGACGAGCCGCTCATGCCCGGGGCTGCACCGAATCCCGCCCGGCGGCCGAAGAATGATGCGAAGTGGTCCTACTGCGCCGGCACATTACCCAACACGTGGCCCGTCGTGGCAAGCCGCACGCGGCAGAGAAGCGAGTCGGCCGTGATGAAGAGCGTACGGCCGTCTTCGCCGAAGCAGCAGTTGGCCGTCGCCTGGCCGGTGAGCAGGGTGCCCAGATGGGTGCCATCGGGGGCGATCACGAGTACGCCGCCGGGGCCGGTGGCGAAGAGGTTGCCTTGCACATCCACCTTCAGGCCGTCGGGATTGCCGCGGCGGGTCTTGGCCAGACTGCTGGCATCGAAGAAGGTGCGGCCTTCGTCGAGTGTGCCGTCGGCCGCCACGGTGAACACCTTCCAGAGCGGCGCCTGCGGGTC
>CALAZQ010000004.1 GCA_937926325.1 uncultured Planctomycetaceae bacterium
ACGACAACAGCAAAGGCTCGGGCAAAGTGGGCTGACATGGGTTGCTCCTGAGGGGGAAAACCAGAGTATGCCCCGCGGCCTGCCGGTCAGCAACGTGCAGCTGCCAGCTTTCGCAGTTGGGCGTCTCTCGAAATGCCAGCGGCTCGTCTCCGCAGCGTCGGGACTGCCCCTGCCATCTCGTCGGACGTTCGCTTCATGCATCCTGCCCTTCACTCACTCGACGGAAACTTCGCTTCGCCATCCCGGCTGCGCTCAGTTTCCGACGCCGCTCGATTGGCACGGGCAGTCCCTCACGCATTTCCTTCCGGGAGGAAACGCCAGTTGATACGTCGCACGCTATGACAGCCCGGTCAGCGAGCCGCCGCCGCAGAAGTCGGGGTTGCCGAAGCGGGTTAGTTCGGTCTGGCCCATTGCCTGTGCCAGGGTCAGCAGCAGTCGGTTGTGCGGCACTCCACCGGCATCGACCATGCGGCCACCCCGGAACCCGAGCCCGCCACCGACAAAGCACCAGGGAATGTCGTTGTGCGAGTGCGAGTTGCCCTCGCCGAGTTCGTTCGTCCAGAGGATCGTCGTGTGGTCGAGCATCGAGCCGTCGCCGCCCGGCTCTGGAGTGTCGGCCAGCCGGCGGGCGAGGTGGGCGATCTCACCGGCGTACCAGGCGTTGATCTTGGTGAGTTTTTCTTGGGCATCTGCGTCAGAGTTCGGCTTGTGCGACAGGTCGTGCTGCTTCTCCTGAAAGCCGAGCCACTTCATGCTCGGCTGGCCGACCGAGTTAGTGAACTGAAGCGTGGTCACCCGCGTAAAGTCGGCCTGCAGGGCGGCGACCAGCAGGTCGATCTGCATCCGACTGATTGTGGGCATTTGATCGTTCTGCTCGACCACGCCGGCTTCAAGCACCGGCACCGGGTGGCTGGTCACTTCGTGGTGACTGGCCAGTTCCCGCTCAAAGTTCCGCACCAGTTCGGTGTGCTCCTCCAGCAGCCGCCGATCCTCCGCCGGCAGCTTGGCGGCAAGGGTTGCCAGGTCGGCGCGGACATCATCGAGCACGCTCTGCAAGCTCTCGCGATCTTTGTTCTGGCCGTAGAGCCGGTCAAACATCTGATAGGGGTCGTCGATCGGGGTGACCGGCCGGTTGGGGCCGGCATAGACCATGCGGGTCCAGGTGTCGGCCCGGTTGGGCACCAGCACCCCAAACTCGAGTGAGCCGAAGCGGGTAGCGGTGGCAGGGTCGGCCTGCAGGAACTCGCGGATTTCCTGATCGATCGACCGGCCACTGGCCCAGCCCGCCGGCGTGTCGCTGCCCCCCTGGATGTTGCCCGGGAACAGTTCGATCCCGGTCAGCAGGCAGCCGATGCCCCGCATGTGGCCGTCGCCGTCGCCCCGCACCTTGTTATTGACGCCCTTGACCAGCAGCAGTTTGTCGCGGAAGGGCTCAAAGGGGGTCAGGATTTTCGGCAGCGGCGCCGGCTGCTCGACCGGTGGCGGGGTGGTGAAGGGCCCGTCCCGCTCCGGCCAG
>CALAZQ010000005.1 GCA_937926325.1 uncultured Planctomycetaceae bacterium
TCAGTCCTTTTCCGGCCGCAGTTGGCTACCCATTGCCTCCGCGATTCCGCTGCCCAACCGCTGACCACCTCAGATTTGATGCCTGAGAAATAAGCAACGGACCGCTGCGACATTATTGTCGACATAATCGAAAGCGGCAAGTTCGTTGGCTGCATCTGCGAAATGCCCGCAAGAGACGTAGAAACACCATGAGCCATCACCGCAAATACGCTCTTTCGTGCCTGTTGCTGGCGTTCGCCTTCGGCACCACCACCGCTGCCGCCGCCGAACCATTCGAAGCCTTTCTGCAGACGCACTGCAGCCACTGCCATGGGCCAGATGCGGCCGAGGGTGATCTGCGAATCGACCAGCTCTCACGAGATTTTCCCGCCGGCCACGACACCCATCGGTGGGCTGAAGTGGTTGAGCGGGTCAATTCAGGTGAGATGCCGCCGGCGTCCGAACTGCAGCCGACGCAGGCGGAGATTGCCTCATTTGTGGCCAATCTCGACGCCCTGATTCAACAGGGACGAGCAGCCCGGATGGCAGCCCGGCCTCCGGTGGCCCACTACCGGCTCAGCCGCAAGGAGTATCAAAACACGGTCTACGACCTTCTTGGGGTTCGCTACGACCCTGCCAAGCCTGGCGAGTTGAACGAAGACAGCCTTTGGCATGGCTACGAGCGGATTGGCTCAGAACTGTCGCTGTCGCCATCCCATATCGACCGCTACTACCGGGCTGCCGGCATCGTGCTCGATCGGGCCTTTCCGGCCAGCACCGTCGAAGCGAAAAAAGTCCGCAAAACGGCGGTCGACTTGCGGTACGGCGATGGCAAACAGCAGCAGGCGATGCTCGACCGGCTGGGGATTCAACGGCCGCTGCGATACCTGCTCTTCCCCGGCATGTTCGGCCGCGAGGCGTTGTCGCCCTACTGGTTCGGCAAACCCAGTCGGGCTCAAAGTGGGCTCTACAAAATGCGGCTGCAGGCCAGCGGCGTCCGTCCACCGGGCGGTCAGCCGGCCCATCTCAGGATCGGACCGATCGAGTTTGACGTCACGGCGGCGGAAGACGAGCCGCAGATCTATGAGGCCGAGGCTTTTCTGGAGATGCCGACGCATCTGGGCTTCAAGGTTGTCGCCACCGACGAGATCGACGGCCGCAGGGGTGGAGCCTTTCGCTACCAGCTTCAAGACAGGCCGGCCTACATTTTCACCCACAGCAGCGAGACGCTGCCCCTCAACCCGAATGCTCCGCAGATGTTCGATGAAGACGGCAATGGCATTTTCTCGACCGTGATTGTCGACTGGATCGAATGGGAAGGCCCGGTGGTTTCCGCTGCCGAAAAGGCACGGCGGGACGGGGTGCAGCCGCCGGCAGATGCTCCTTTGGAAGTCGTCGCGGAGCATCTGCAGCGGTTTGCCGAGCGGGCCTGGCGGCGGCCGGTCACCCGGGACGAACTGCAGGATTATCTCGCTGCCTACCAGGCTCAGCGGGAGGCCGGGGCAACAACCGCCGAGGCCTATCGAACCCTGCTGGAGGGCGTGCTGACCTCGCGGCATTTCCTCTACCTCGTCGAGGGCGATCCGACGCCACGAGAGTTTCTCACGCCCTGGGAGCTCGCCTCGCGGCTCTCGTACTTCCTCTGGAGTTCGATGCCGGATGACGATCTGTTCGCCGCTGCGGGCAGCGGCCAACTCGAGGGGGCGGCGACTGGTGGGCAGGTCGACCGGATGCTCGCCGACAGCCGCAGCGACCGCTTTCTTGCTGACTTCACCCGGCAGTGGCTCCAGTTGCATCGAGTCGGCATGTTCCCTCCCGATAAAAACCTCTATCCCAGCTACGACACCTGGCTTGAGGCGAGCATGAGGTCAGAGCCGGTCGAGTTCTTTCGGGAACTCTTTCACCAAAACCTTCCGATCGATGCTTTCATTGAATCAGACTGGACCATGGCCAACGTCCGGTTGTGCAACTTCTATGGCCTGCCCGAGCCCAAGACCGACGGCTTCCACCGGGTCGCACTGAAGCCTGAACACCACCGCGGCGGCCTGCTGACAATGGGGGCGGTGCTGGGACTCACGTCAGACGGAACCCGTCACCGCCCGGTGCACCGCGGTGTCTGGGTCAGCGAGGTCATGTTCAATAAGACGCCCCCACCACCCCGCCAATGTGCCGGCGATCGAACCCAACCCACCCGACGACCCCAAGGCGACACTCCGGGCCAAGCTTGAGGCCCACCGCAACAACGCCGCCTGTGCAGCCTGCCACGAAAAAATCGACCCGCTGGGCCTGGCCTGGGACAACTACGACGCCATCGGCCAATGGCGGACACGCGAACGCGTGGCCAAAGGCACCGGAGACAATCCGCCCGTCAATCCGGCCGGTGTCCTGCCTGACGGTCGGGCCTTTGAGAACCCCCGGCAGTTCAAACAGCTCTTGCTCGCAGACCGCGACACGATTGCCCACAGATTCATTGAACACCTCTGCACCTACGCCCTGCGGCGGGTGCTCACGATTGACGACCGTGACGATGTCGCAGCCATCGTGGCCGTGGCCAAGCAGAACGATTACCGGCTCAAGGACATTGTGCGGGCAGTGGCCGTGTCTGAGCTCATCCGCAGACGTTGACCGTGGTGTTTCGCCGCGGCCGCAACAGCCCCACCCGGGGTTCACACCAGGAGTCAAACCAAATGGCAAACATTCTTACCCAGTCGTGGCGGATCGACCGGCGGCATGCGCTGCGGGCCATGGGGGGCTGCATCGGCCTGCCGATGCTCGAGTGCATGCTGCCCGCGCGGGCCAGCGAGCAGGCGACCACGGTGATGCCCAAGCGGGCAGCCTTCATCTATCTGGCCAACGGCGTGCACTCACTGAACTATCAGATCACGCAGGCGGGCAAGGATTACCAGTTTTCCCGGTCGTTGCAGCCGCTGGAGAAGCACCGCAGCGTGATCACACCGATCAGTGGGCTCTATCATCCCGGGGCGCTTGGCCACCACCACAACTGCATCAAGACCTGGCTCACCGGCGGCCAGCTCGGGCCGACTGACCGTAACACGATTTCGGTCGACCAAAAGATTGCCGAGGTTACCGCAGAGCACACCCGCTATCCCTCGCTGGAGATCGCGATCACCCAGGACTCCCTCGCCTGGACCGTCGACGGCGTGCAGCTGCCGCCCCTACGGCGGTGCAGTGAGATTTTCGCCGCCCTGTTTGAGGAGCCGAAGGGGGGCAAGGCAGCCCAGCGGACGGTGCTGCGGCGGAAAGGCAGCGTCCTCGACGCCAATCTGGCCGAGGTCCAGCGGCTCAGCAGCAAGATGGGAGCTGCCGACAAGGGCCGCCTCGAGCAATACCTCACATCGGTCCGGGAGGCTGAAATCCGCACCTGGCGGGCCGATGCCTGGCTCGACACTCCGCTGCCAGAAATCTCTGCCACCGACCGCAGCCGAACCAACCGCGACATCCCCCGAACCCAGGCTGGCGATTATTTCCGCACGGTCTATGACCTGATGGTGTTGGCGTTCCAGACCGATGTTGTCCGGGTGGCCACCTTCAGCCTCGGGGGTGAGGGGGACGCCATCGCCATTCCGGAGATCGGCATCACGGAGTCTCGGCATCAACTCAGCCATCACGGGGGTGACCCGGGCTACATGGAAAAGCTGACACTGTACGACAGCTTTGCCATCGAGCAGTTCAGCTACTTCCTCACCCGGCTGGCCGAAACCAAAGACCTCAATGGCAAGCCACTGCTCGACACCACCATGGCCCTGTTCGGCAGCGGCATGTCCTACGGCCACAGCCACGGCAACGCCAATCTTCCTCTCGTCCTCGCCGGTGGAGAGGGGCTGGGCTTGCAGCATGGCAGCCATCTCGATCTCAACCGGAAGGCGGCAGACTTTGAGGGCTATGCGATCGGCGGAAACGGTGAGCTCACCACCAAGCACTATCACCTCTGCAGCCGGCCGGCCAACGCCAACGCCCACATGAGCAATCTGCTGCTGCTGATGGCCCAGCGGATGGGGGCTGAGATTGACCAGTTCGGTGACAGTACCGGGGTGCTGCCGCTATGAGCCGTGCCTTCCGCCGCGTGCTGGTGATGCTTCCTGCGGTTGTTTTGCTGCTTGCCTGCCAGCCCGGTTTTGCCGAGGAACCGTTCCGGCCCCAGGCGGGCGTGTTTCCCCCGCTGGCGCAGGCCCACTCCTATCGCGGACAGCTGATCTTTCTCGACCATGCCAACCGCCGGGGCAGCCTCCGCGTCGCGGGAGATGGCATGTACTTTCGCAACAGTCCCCATCCCTTCGCGATGCTGCCCTACGGCATCATTCGTTATCACGGAGCCGCCGCCGAACTGCAGGACATTCCACTCGGCACAGTGCTGCATGCTCGGGGCTTTCTGCCCCCCGACCCCAAGCTGTCGGCCGTGCCGGTGTTGCCCGTCGACAACAAAGACAAAGATGCCAATCACAACCGGGGCGACGGCATCTTTCCAGCCGAAAATCACCTGCTGCTGCTTGAAGACGAACTGAGCTATTGCCTGCGGGAGGGCAAGGTCTGGCGGCTCAACGAGGTCACCATCAGAAACCGGGCGGGGCAGATCACTGCCGCCCGGGGGGCGGCAGACGGCGAGACGGCGGTGGCTGAAGCGGAGACGTTCACCTTCGACGCGGCCACCCGGATCTGGCGGGGCCGTGAGGCCCTCACCGTCGCCGACCTCGTTGCCGAAGAAAGCTGGCCGGCGGAGGGGAAGCGGGCACTTGACGGGCAGGTCGTGCAACTTGGCATCAACTGGAAGCCGACACCAGACGGCGTCTTCACCCGGTTCCACCTTTCAGACATCTGGCTGGATGACACCGCCATTGAACGGGCACGGCAGCAGCAGGCGGAAAGCCACAAGGCTTTTATCCGCAGCCGCTGGATGCCGGCCTGGGTCGATGCAGTTGAATACGGCAGCTTCGGCCGGGCAACCATAACGGTCACCCTGTTTGGCGGCATGGACCCGACGCTCTACAGTGACTTTCAGAAAGGTCAGCAGGCGTTGATGAACGCCGCAGAGAACACGCTGAGGCACACCGGCGGTCAGTACGGTCCGGGCCACATGGCCTCACGAGGCAGCATTGTCGAGGTCATCCAGGCAACCGAGGAGCCACCGCTGGGCAGCAGCGGCATCCAGGTACGCTTCGAAACCGACCTGATCATTGAGGGGCTCCGGCCGCAGCGGGTTGTGCGGGTCTGCCCGACATCCTGGCCGCAGGTCAACCTGCCGAGGGAAGAGTATCTCGGAGACGGCACCTTCACCCAGGAAGACCGGTTCCCCACCCCAGCCATCTTTCCAAAATACGAATGAGCCGCGGGTAATTTCTCAACTGCTCCGTTGCGACAGCCACGTCGCCTCGTAAAAACTCGGCCACTCGCCGGAACGTCAAAGAAAGCCCGACAGCCTTGGGACTACCGCGTTGTCCGTCTGGGCTGCCTTGGTAGAGATTGAACCGCAAGCTGGGGACTGGTTTCGCTCCGGGACACTGAGTCGGTAAGCGGTGACGTGGTGTGATCGGCATCATCCTCCAGGGTCTCACCTGGTTGCACCGCACCACGCTCAAAAAGCGCTGTGAGTGGTCAGTCTGCATGCCTTACGTCCTCGACGGCAAGGTCCAGTGATTGAGTGACTGAAAGAACGTTGGGCCGGAAAACTACTCGGAACATGATGCCCAACCCCGCCACAGGACATCCAACC
>CALAZQ010000006.1 GCA_937926325.1 uncultured Planctomycetaceae bacterium
ACGAGCCGACCACGGGGCTGCACTTTGCCGACATTGAAAAGCTGCTGCACGTGCTTGAGCGACTGGTCGATGCCGGCAACACGGTGCTGGTGGTCGAACACAACCTCGAGGTGATCGCGGCGGCCGACTGGGTCATCGACATGGGCCCCGAGGCGGGTGCCGGCGGTGGCCAACTGGTGGTCGAGGGGCCACCCGAAGACATCCGCATTCACGCCGAGCGGTGGCACCAGCAGCAAACCGCAAAAGCCTCGAGCCACCGCAAAGGCCCCCCCGCCGAGCCCCTCCTTCGCAGCCACACCGGCGAAGCACTGACGGGGTTTGTCTGAAGACGGCCAGAAAAACACTTGGCTTTTGCGGACAATTGGCTTTTGCGGCCACGTCCCCCATGCCTTCCCGCTTTCCTGGCTTTACGCGCACAAGAATTATTCCTCTCCGGCAAACGTCACAACCGATACCTCCGATACCAGTTAATTCCTCGGAGAGGTCCGGATGACCGTCCCACAACTCAAATTCGTAAAAAATGCCCTGTGTGTGGGGCTCGCGTTGTGGTGCACGGGTGGCATGGGCGCTGGAAGCCGCAAGCCGGTCCGGGCGGCGGCCCCGGATGAATGGCAATCTGCTCTGGTCGACCAGCCGGCCTCATCCGGGCAGAGACCCGGCCTCTTCGGCACGTTCCTTGCGTTTCCGAGCGAGAAGTCGCGGCCCGTCGTCTCAGAACCGGCACAGTATCAGACCGCCTGGGACCAATCGGGTGGCGAGGGCTTCGTGATCAGCGATGCTCCCGGCCAGGAGCCAGAGGCGATCGTCGCCCCCATCGAAATTCCCAGTGAGTACGAAATCGCCTCTGAGGCGGAAATCGCTTCTCCGCAACCTCCGTTCGAATTTCCGGTTCCGTCTTTTCCCACGTATCACCCGTCGCACGCCAGTGCCTTTCGCGACTGGCTTCGCTGTCGGCTCGAGGGCTGCTGGAGCAGCCGTTTTGATGGCCTGCTGCTCTGGCGATCAGCGCCTCAGTCCCGGCCGCTCTACACGACGCGTGACCCGGTGCTCGGCGACCTCGGACCGACAATCCTTGACGGCGATCAGTTTGAAAGTGATCCGTTTGCCGGCGGCCGGGTATCGCTGATCCACTGCCGCCCCAACGGCTATGCCTTCGAAACAACCTACCTCTACGCCGGCATGTCGTACGCGGAACGCTCGCTGCCCTATTTGGAAGACAGCTACGCCTTGGCCGAACCGGGCATCTACAGCAATCCCTGGGGCAATGAGCCCGGTGCTCCCGCCATCAGTGCTGTTCAGGCGAAACTCATCGGCCAATTGCAGAGTCTTGAATTCAACTATCGCGAGCCGATTTGGCGCGGTCTTGCCAAGTTCATCATCGGCCTCCGCTGGGTGCAGTGGCAGGAATCACTGGCCATGACCGACCAGTTCATCGATGCAATCGACCGCACGATCACTGGCCGTGATTTCTACAACACCCGCTGCGTCAACGACCTCTACGGTGGCCAGCTTGGCATCGAT
>CALAZQ010000007.1 GCA_937926325.1 uncultured Planctomycetaceae bacterium
GGGAAAAGTTGATGCTCGTCGGCTCGGTCTCGCCCGGTGGAATGATGTTCCGGTTGGCGAAGGTGACCTTGAGAAAGCCGTCATCGGTGATGGCGGCTGAAGGCAGGGTGATCGTGTGCAACGTACTACTGGCAAGCGTGTATTCCTGGTGTTTGCCATCCCGCCAGGGAAAGGCCCGGCCATTGAGCCAGAGGGCGAACCGCACATCGGCACGGTTGATATCAGTGTTGTCGGCGTGTGGCTTGAGCTGCAGTTGCACCACGGGGCTCTGCGTCTTCACGTCCTGAAGGCCGGTGAAGACGAATTCCCCCTCCCGGCTGGCGGTGATCGTATGCCACTGCCAGATCAGCTCATGACGGATACGGCCAATCTGGAGCTCTCGGTTGCTCCGAAATGCGTCGGGGTTCTCTTTTTCAAGGGCTGCGATCTGGGCGGCCATGTCCTTTTCAAACTCGTCGCCCCGCGGGTGTTTCGGCAGCACACTGCGGCGGGCGGTCAGCACCTGCGACTCGACTGCCTGCCGATCAGCCATGTCAGTCGCTGCGGTTCGCGTCAGCAACAGCGTGAAGACGTAGATGGCCGTTCCGCCGAGCAGCACCAGCAGCAGGTTCAGGCTGATCAGGCCGAGCCATTTCCCGATCAGAAATTCCAGGCGGCCGAGTGGCTTGGTGAGGGTCATGTGGATGCGGCTGGAATCGATGTCACCGCAGATGCTGCCGCTGGCCAGAAAAATCGTCAGCAGGCCGAGCACAAAGCCGGTGGCTCCGAGTGACCAGGTCAGCAGGAACTGCACCCGGTACTCCAGTCGTTCGTCTGGATCGAGAAGCAGCGGCAACAGGGGGAGCGTGATGACAAACAGCATCACCAGCACGAGGGCGACCCGCATCCGGATTGCTTCATCGAGCAGGGTACGAGCGACAGCGGTGATGCCGCTGGTCGGCGAAAGCACCAGTCGCAGGCCGGCCAAGCCCAGCAGGAACAGGTCGGTAAGGGCCACCACTCCGGTGAGCCCGATTGCCAGTCCAAACCACTCCCGGCGGCCACAGAACCAGACAAAGCCGGCCGCTGCCAGGGTGCCGGCCAGCAGTGAGGCAGCCAGCCGCAGTTCCGGTCGGCTGCGGCTGACATGCCACATCCACCACGTGCTGGCCACGCAAGCGGCGAGCTGGAGCGGGGTGCCGAGCCAGGCAGAGACCAGTTGGCTGGCTCCCTCAGCCACGATGCTGCCTCCCACCAGGAGTCCGAGGTGGACACCGGTGGCGGCAAGCGGCGAGTCGGTTGTGCAGGAAAAGACTGACCAGAGCGTCCAACCGATCACGCCAAGCGCCGTTACCGCGCGGACGGCCAGCGCCAGTTCGGCCGCCTGCTGCATGGCCAACAGTTGAGCGGCACCGCCACCAACGGCGGTGATCCCCAAGGCGATGGCGGCCCAGAAGGCATACGGCCTCAGCGGCT
Organism: uncultured Planctomycetaceae bacterium; assembly: GCA_937926325.1. GTDB lineage: Bacteria > Planctomycetota > Planctomycetia > Pirellulales > UBA1268 > UBA1268. Next base: position 1,456 of record CALAZQ010000007.1, read on the forward strand.
GCCACCAGCTGCCCTGTTCAGCCCGGCTGCGTGGTGAGGCGGATTGTGACTGGGCGGCAGTGTTCATGGGAGGCGGGGATGGCTCGTGTCAGCGGATGAGTGAAAGGAAGCAACTGCGGCCCGGCGCTATTTTTTGACGAGCGCGTCGAGCATTGAGCTGTCGACTCCAGTATCTTCG
>CALAZQ010000008.1 GCA_937926325.1 uncultured Planctomycetaceae bacterium
GCGGTCTGGCAGCAGATTGTGGCAGAGGGGAAGGTAGCCTCGCTCTTCTACTCCGGCGGCATCAATACCGCAGCCGACTTTCTGGCCTATATCAAGGCGAGTCACCTGCACGTGATCTTCGTGGTTGAATCGGCGACGTCGCAACTTAAAGGTATCGGCTGGCTGACCAATGTCAGCGGCGGTACGGGGTTTGTGCATTACTGCATGCTTGGGCCGCCGAGGCGAAGCGTTGGCAAGGCGATGCTCGACTACTGGTGCGGCCTGCGGCGGACGGACGGTCAGCCATGGCTGCATGTGTTGATGGGGATTACCCCGGAATACCACACCGCCGCCCTGCGGGTGATCCGCATCATGGGGTTCACGTCCCTGGAGACGATTCCGAGTTATTGCGTGAGCCAAGACGGCCAGGGCCGCTGTGGAGCTGTCATCAGCTACCTTGAATGCGGAAACCAGCGGAGCAAGTGAGGCAGCCTGCATTGCTATGCCGGCGGCAGACGATGCATTCTTCGCCAGGCTGAAAGCTGGCCGAGGTGCATCATCAGGTGGCCGCCACAGTAGAAAGCGTGGACGGACGATAGCGTCGGGAAGCGTTTTTTGAGTGGGCCGTCTGCCGGGTTCTCGCGGTCGAAGCGGGCTGGGTCGGTTGCTCGCAGCACAGTGATGAGCTGCTGGTGACCCGCCAGAAAAAAGGCGGCGACCGCATCGAACGGTGGATAGATCGTGCCGTCGGGATCGTCGCGGCAGACAGCCGTCTTGTCAAAGACTTCAGCGAAGCCAGCCGGGACTGCGAGGTCGTGGTGGTCAAGCTGCCCAAGCACCTTGGCCGGGTAGAGGCCAAGGTGCCCGAGGATGAAGCAGGGATGGTTTGACTCGACCACCTGCCCGCCCGGTCGGGCGAACCGGGCCGCTTCGTGCCCGGGAATATCCCTGAGCAGCCGCTGGGCGTAGCTGAGGCCCGACTCGAGCGAGTCGGCGATGATGTCTCCGGGTGCACGGGGCATGAGCCAGTCTTCCGTTTGGGTGTGATAGTTCAAGGTTCGAGTTTTGTAAGCGCCGCGAGCTGATTGATGGCGGCCGGCAGGGTGTCGCATTCGGCCTTGAAGACCCTGACGGCGAGCCGTTCATGATCATCCTCGGGCAACACGGGGACAGCCTGCTGCAGGATGATGCGGCCATGGTCGTATTCGTTGTCAACGAAATGCACCGTGCAGCCGGACACGGTACAGCCCCGCTTCAGCACCGCTCGGTGCACATGCTCGCCATAAAACCCCTTGCCGCCAAAGGCGGGCAGCAGTGACGGGTGAATGTTGATCACCCGGCCGGTGAAGTCAGCCGGAATTTCAAGCAACTGCAGGAAGCCGGCCATCACGACGAGATCGACGCCCGCGTCACGGATCCGATCAAAGACGGCGTTGCTCCAGTCTGCCAGCGGCTGGCCCGCTCGCGGCAGGACCACCGTCGGCACGCCAGCGGCTGCGGCAATCTCAAGCCCGCCGATGAGGTCACGGTTGGCGAGCACCAGATCGACCGTTGCGGCCAGGCTGCCGGCTGCCGAATGCTCGAGCAGGTTGGCGAGGGTCCGGCCTGACCCCGAAATGAGAACGGCCAGTCGCAGCGGCTTGGTGGGAAGAGGGTCTGTCACGGTGGTCGCGGGATTTCTCCAGTGGGCTGGCCGGTGGCCGTCACGATTCGTCGGCCGCCCGGCGGAGGTGAATCGTCAGGCTGTGGCCATCGATGTCGAGTGTTTCAATAGCCGCCTTGGCAAGTGGCTCAAGGGAAACGACGGTGGCCAGGGTTTCGCCGGCAATCGTGCTGGTGTGGGCTTCGAGTGCCGCCCGCAGGTCGGCCGACTCGGTGGCCAGCCCCAGTTCGATTCGGTCGGTGAACTCAAGGTCGAGCGCCTTCCGCTGCGACTGCACCGCATGAATCACCTCGCGGACATGGCCTTCGGCGGTCAGTTCCGGGGTCAACTCGCTCGCAATCACCACCACGGCCTGGGCACCCTCGGCTGCCGCCCAGCCCTCCCGTGCGGTTGTGCGGATGAGACACTCTTCCTGGGTGATCGCCACCTCGCGGCCGTCGGCCAGTGCGACCGTGGCCGGGCTGCCGGCGGCAAAGGCTGTCAGCAGAACTGTCGGATCGGTCTGCTGGAGAGCAGCTTTGACCTTCGGTAGATCCTTGCCCAGCCGGGGGCCGAGCTTTTTGAGATCGGGCAGAACACTGCGGGTGATGTAGCGATCTGGATCCTGACAGATCTCAAAGGCCTTCACGTTGAGCTCGTCGCAGACCAGATCGGCATGGTCAGCCAGCCAGTCGCCGTCCTCGGTATGGCCGCTGGCCAGAATCACCTCCACCTTGGAGAGCGGCTGCCTGACCTTCAACTTCTCCTGGGCCCGGGCAGCCCGGCCCAGGGAGGCGACTTCGCGAATCAGGCTCATCCGCCGGGCGAGGTCGGCATCGACCAGCTCGTTGGCTCCCAGCGGATAGTCAGTCAGATGGACGCTCTCGGGCACCGCCTTGCCAAACGGCGCGACGGCGAGGTTCCGCCAGATCGCTTCACTGACAAACGGCACGAACGGTGCGGCTAGCCGAGCGGTTGTGGTGAGAACCTCATAGAGCGTCCAGTAGGCGTCGAGCTTGTCGGCGTTGCCAGCGGCTGAGTCATCGGCCTTGCCGGCAGCCCAGAACCGGTCGCGGCTGCGGCGGACAAACCAGTTGCTGACTGCATCAACCAGTTGCGACAGGGCCCCCGCGGCGGCGTAGTGATCGAAGCTGTCGAGCTTCTCGATCATCACGGCGGCTGTCGCGTGCAATTCTGACAACATCCAGCGGTCGAGCTCACTCCGCTGGCTGACCGGCCGAAAACCGCGGCCGGCGGCCAGGCTGGCATGGTCGAGCTGGCCTGGGGTGTCGAGCCCGGCGGCTGGGTCGAAACCGTCAATCCGGGCGTAGATCACGAAGAAGCTGTAGACGTTCCAGAGCCGCAGCAGAAACTCAGGCACGCTCTCGCGGATGGTCTGCTCGCTGTAGCGGATGCTGTTGAAGGGGGGCTGGCCGGCGAAGAAGTACCACCGCAGGGCGTCGGCCCCGTAGCGGTCGAGAATCTCGGCCGGCTCCTTGTAGTTTCGCTTGCTCTTCGACATCTTGCCGCCGTCTTCGCCGAGCATGTGGCCGAGGACGATGCAGCTACGGAAGGGGTGGGGATAAGCTTGCGGCGGCATAGTGGCCGCGGGGTTGGTCGCGGCGGCGTCAGTCGTCGAGTCGGGACCGAACAGCAGCGTGCTGATAGCCAGCTGGCTGTAGAACCAGCCCCGGGTCTGGTCGATTGCTTCAGAGATAAAATCAGCCGGCCACTGGCTGGCAAACTCCTCCTGGCCCGCATGCGGCCAGCCCCACTGGGCAAACGGCATGGCGCCCGAGTCAAACCAGCAGTCGATCACCTC
>CALAZQ010000009.1 GCA_937926325.1 uncultured Planctomycetaceae bacterium
GTGATCTGCTCCCAGCCGTTGTAGACCGGGGGGGTGTTGAACCGCTGTAGCTTCAGCGGGGTGCGGGCGTCGGGGGGGGGAATGGGGGGGGGGGGGGAGGTCATACGAATGCTCCGGGGGCGGGAAAGGGTTGAGTGGCGAAGGAAGTCATACCGCGCGGGTCTCCGGCACGAACGCGTTGTCGGCTGCGGTGGCTGGAGGGGGCATCAGGACTGCGGCGGCGAGGGCGACCAGCACACAGACGGCCCAGCCGACCACGCCGGCCAGCAGGCCGTTGGCCGTGGTGCCAAGGACGAGCCAGCCGACCGCCGCAATGGCAGCGATCACGCCGATCCAGACCCGCCGGCTGCCCAGTTGGGGCCGAAAGACCGCCAGGAAAAACACCCCCGCCAACGGCCCCCCGAACATGCCCATGACGGTGATGAAAAAATCCCAGAGCGAGGGCACCTGCACCCGGGCCATCCAGACGGCTGTTGCGGTGCCGACCGCGCCGAGCAGCACCACCAGCAGGCGGGCGGCCCGCAGAAGCGTAGCGTCAGGTGTTGCGGGTCGGAACCGCCGCAGCACGTCGTTGGTGAGCACGGTGCTGACTGAGTGCATGCCGCTGTCGAGGCTCGACATGGCTGCGGCAAGCACCCCGGCCACCACGAGGCCGCCACAGCCGGCCGGCAGCCGGGTGGCGGCGAACCAGGGCACCAGCTGGGCCGGGCTGTCGAGGGTTGGCAACGTCTCTGGCTGCAGCTGGTAGACACAGAAGATGCTCGTTCCCAAGGCGAAGAACAGCAGCGTGACCGGCACCGCGATCAGGGCGTTGGTCCAGATGGCCCGAGCGGCCTGGGCTTCATCGGGCGTCGTCAGATACCGCTGAATGATGGTCTGGTCGGTCGTGTAGGGCACCAAGGCGTTGGAAAAGATGGCCCCCAGCAGCAGCACCCAGAGAGAGTCACCCGCCGGGCTCCAGCCGGGCTGGACCAGCCGCAGCTTGTCGGCGGCTGCTGCCAGCTCAACGGCCGGTGTGAGTCCGCCGATTTCAGCCAGGGCCACGCCGATGGCGATCACCGCCGCTCCGACTAGCACCACCACCTGCAGCACGTCGGTCCAGATCACCGCCTCAATGCCACCGAGCACGGTATAGAGCGTTGCCAGCAGGCCCATCACCAGAATGGCCGGCACCACCGGAATACCAGTTACCGCCGCCACGGCGAGGGCCGGCAGCAGAATGACGATTCCCATCCGGGCAAGTTGAAAGAGTGAAAAGCTGGCGGCGGCAAACAGCCGCAGTGACAGCCCGAACCGCTGCTCGAGGAACTCATAGGCCGTCGTGACATTCGCCTGCCGAATCGCCGGCAGGTACCAGCCAGCCACCAGCGGCGCGACCGCCAGGATGCCGCCGTTGAGCAGGATGGTCGACCAGTCGGTCGCATAGCTGCGGGCGGGGATTGCCAGAAAGGTGATGGCGCTGAGGGTGGTGCCAAAAATTGAGATGCCGGCGGCCCACCAGGGAATCCGGCGACCCCCCAGAAAAAAGTCGGCTGTTGTCTGCTCACCGCCGCTGCAGGCGATGCCAATGCCGATCAGGCAGGCAAGGTAGCCGCCGAGGACCAGCCATTCGATGCCGCCAAACACCGCCGGCTGGCGCTCCGCTGCAAGTGCCCGAACCGCCGGCGTGCGGACACCGGGCCGGACTTCGCCCGAAGGAATCACCGTCTGGCCCCGCCAGGCGACAGCTGGCGTTGTCACCACGGACGCTTGGCCGGCATGTGGGGCCGGCAAGGCGGGCATCTCACCGGCTGTCCGCCAGCGGTCGGTGATCCTGTCATAGAGCAGCAGGCCGCGGGGAAAGCCGGGGTGCTGATCGGCCAGTTGCTGGCCAAACAGCGCACCGTCATCGCCTGGCAGAAAGAGCAACTGGGAGAAGCCGACGGGGATCGCCGGAGTGGGAGCGGCCACCAGCGGCAGCGGCGGGCCGGTGATCTCGGCCCAGGTCTCGGCGGCCGGGTCATAGACGAAGCCGTCACTGAGAAACCGCCGGGTGGCGGTGGCTGCGTCATTCGCCGCCGGCAGCAATTCAGCCCCGCTGACCAGATAGATGCGGCCACCCTGGCTGCCGAGCACCGGAAGCATCCGGGGAGCACCGGGCCACGAGGGGTGGACTTGCCAGTCTGGTCGCGGGGCATTGTCGGCGGCAGCTGCTGCCAGATCGATTGAGCAGAACAGTGGCAGGGCTTTGGTCGCTGTCGGTGACGCCTGCCCGCCGGCGATGAAGAGCCGGCTGCCGACGAGCAGGCCCGCTCCGAAGGCGACCGGCTGCGGCAGGGGAGGCAGGACGTTTTCAGTGATCCGTACCTGCTCGCGAGTGGCGTCCCAGCCGATGCTGAACGACGTTGCCAGATGCTCGTCGCGGTCGCCGCCGCCGACACACCAGACCCGGCCGGCGTAGCTCGCTGAGATGCCGTAACCCAGGGGCCGGGGCAGCCGGCCGGCAGACTGCCAGGCGGCGGTTGGGTGTGACAGCACCCAGATCGTGTCGTGCCAGACCTTCGTGCCGCCCTCCCAGGGCGGCTGCATGGGAAAGTTTGCGCCGCCGGCGACCACTAACAGGTCAGCGCCCGTGGTGGTGTCGCAGACGCCGGCATAGCAGCCGGCAACGCCGTGATGATCGGGCAACTCGGCAAGCAGGCTCCAGGTGAACGTCTCGGCCCTTGTCGTGGCGGTTGCGGTTACTGCAAGCCAGCCGGCTACCAGCCAAGACGCCACGGCAGGGATCTTGGCTACGTGCATGTTTGGAGGTTGATCGAGGTGATGGCCGGGCGTCGGCGTCTCCCGCGGCACGCCATGCTTTTGCAAACCGTTCGTGGAAAAAGCCTTCCATGGCCCTTGCCCGCGAATGCGGGCGAACGACGATCCACTTGGGCAACACCCGTACCCGCCGAGGCTTTTCAAGGTTGCCAATCGCCGCATCCTGCGGCGGCAATCTTTATCCACAGTCTACTAGGCTACACGCTAACATGTTAGATCCTTTGGTTCAAGCTTTGGCGGTCTTTCACAAAAGAGCTGAATGCAGCCAGCCGCCAAAGACGCTGCGGGCTACCAGGGTGATGCAGCCCACAGCCCTGCAATGGTGATCAACAGGACCATGCCCTCGATGGCGTCCATCGGGGGCATGGTCCAGATCATGCGTCGGCTTGAGCCCCCGGCAGCGGTGACAGCTCAGCCAACGTCGTCGCTGCGACTCATTGCATTTGCATTCCTTCGAAAAGGCGGAGCAAGTCGTCGGGCCGGTCGGCCCGGCGTGCCATACCTGTTCTCGAAAACATTGCCGGACGGTTTTCTTCGGGAAGCCGCCGCTCGCTGACGAGAGTGTGCGAGTCGCGGCAGGAAACGCTGAATCACCAAAGGAAAAGGCCCTGCAGTTGGGGAAACTGCAGGGCCTTCAAGCGGCTC
>CALAZQ010000010.1 GCA_937926325.1 uncultured Planctomycetaceae bacterium
AGCGAGTAGAAGTCGCGCATGGTGAAGGGGTCGAACTTGTGGTCGTGGCACTGGGCACAGCCGGTGGTCTGTCCCAGCCAGACGGTGCCGACCGCCCGCACCCGGTCGGTCAGCATGCGGGATTCATAGTCCTTGGCCTGGGCGCCCCCCTCTTCGGTTGAGAGCAGCAGCCGGTTGAACGCCGAGCCGACCCGCGAGTCTTGATCGGCATCGGGGATGAGGTCGCCGGCGAGCTGATGAATGGTGAACTCGTCGAAGGGCCGATTGGCGTTGAAGCTGGCAATCACCCAGTCGCGATAGGGCCAGACGTTGCGGGGATTGTCGGAGTGGTAGCCGATCGTGTCGGCAAAGCGAACGACATCGAGCCAGCCGATGGCCATCCGTTCGCCGTAATGCGGACTGGCCAGCAGCTGCTCGACCACCTTTGCATAGGCGTCAGGTGCATGGTCCTGCTCAAAGGCCGCAACGGCAGCCGGGGGCGGCGGCAGCCCGGTGAGATCGAAGGCCAGTCGCCGGATGAGCGTGCGGCGGTCGGCCGGAGGGCTCGGTGACAGGCCAACCTCGGCCAGCCGCTGATGCACAAAGTGATCGACTGGATGGGTGCCCGCTGGTACCGGCTGCTTGACCGGTGGCACGTAGGCCCAGTGGGGCTGATATTCCGCTCCTTGCTCAATCCAGCGGGCCAGTAGCTCTTTCTGCGCGGGCGAGAGTTTTTTGTGCGACTCCGGCGGCGGCATTACCAACTCAGGATCGGTCTCGTGAAGCCGCTCGACCAGCAGGCTGTCGGCTGGCTCGCCCGGCACGATCGCCCCGAACTCAATCGCCGCGTCCCGAATGTCCAGCCGCAGATCGGCCTGCCGATGGTTGGCGTCCGGCCCATGGCAATGAAAACAGTTGTCGGAGAGCAGCGGCCGGATGTCGCGGTTGAACGAGACCGCCGTTGTCGGCGCTGGGGCTGATTCGGCAAGCACCGCCGAGGCCGCCAAGCCGCCCGTCAGTCCGACCCCCAGGGCCGGCAACAACCAGAACCATCGGCCAGCGGCCTGCCGCCGCCAGCCCGCAAAGCTGTGCACCATTGGATCACTCCGTTGGAAAACACCCGCTTCGCCGCC
>CALAZQ010000011.1 GCA_937926325.1 uncultured Planctomycetaceae bacterium
TCGACCTGCCGGGCGAGGGCCGGGTGGGCCTGATCACCTACATGCGAACCGACTCGACCAATCTTTCCAAGGAAGCGATCGGAATGGCCCGCCGCTACCTCGAAGAGAAGCTTGGCAAGGAGTACCTGCCCGAAAAGCCGCGGTACTACTCGAGCACGAATCAGAGTGCCCAGGAGGCCCACGAGGCGATCCGCCCCACCGATCCCTTCCGCGACCCCGACGCGGTGGCAGCAGCCCTCACCGACGAGCAGCTCAGGCTTTACAGGCTCATCTGGCAGTCCTTCCTCGGCTGCCAGGCGACCGACGCTGAGTGGGACTCAACCTCCGTGCGGATGCGGCGGTCTGACCGCGACACCGGTGCCGTCTTCAAGGCCCACGGCCGGGTGCTGCGGTTTGACGGCTGCCTGCGGCTCACCGGCGTTCCCAAGGGGGACGGTGACCAGGTCCTGCCCGACTTCGACAAGGGCACCGAACTCGCCCCGTTCGTCATCGACCCACGGCAGAAGTTCCAGTCCCCGCCCCCCCGCTACAGCGAGGCCTCGCTGGTCAAGAAGCTTGAGGAGGAGGGGATCGGACGGCCGTCAACCTATGCCAGCATCATCAACGTGATCGAGAACCGGGGCTATGTCGAGCAGCGGGAACGACGGTTCTATGCCACGGCGCTTGGTGAGGCGGTGACCGAGTTTCTGGAGGAGGGCTTCGAAGATCAGTTCATCGAGGTCGGCTACACCCGCGAGATCGAGCAGGAGCTTGACCAGGTGGCCCAGGGCAGCAAGCCCTGGACCGAAATGCTGCACGAGTTCTATGACGAGCTGCTGCCGAAGCTGGAGTTTGCCGACCAGCTCAAGCACAAGAAGGCCGAGTCATTCCCCTCGGAATATGCCTGCCCGCAGTGCCAGCGGCGGCTGGAGTATCGGCTCGGCAAGACCGGCCGGTTTCTCTCCTGCAGCGGCTACAACGAAAAAATCCTCGTCGAGCCGCCGGCCCCGAAGAAGCCGACCAAGGGCAAGAAGACCCGGGCCCGCAAGCCGAAGGAGGTGCCGGCCTGCACGTTCGCCATGCCGGTCGACCGTGATGGCCGGCCCCTTCTGCCGGAACAGATTGACCTGCTCTCGCCAGCCGGTGTTCCGATGGTGAAGAAGACCGGTCGCTACGGTGACTTCCTGGTCGAGGATCGACCGCCGCCCCCAAAGAAGACGGGCAAGAAGGCAGCCGAGGACAACGGCGCGGCCCCCCCGTTCATCCTCAACATCGACAAACAGGGAAAACTAAAATTCCCGGCCCCGCCACCGATCGTGACCGACATCCCCTGCCCCAAGTGCGGCGACCTGATGAACCTCCGCGACGGCAAGCGGGGGCCATGGCTGGGCTGCCGGGCCTTTCCCAAGTGCCGTGG
>CALAZQ010000012.1 GCA_937926325.1 uncultured Planctomycetaceae bacterium
CCTCGAACCGCTGTTGCAGTTCCTCCAGCGTGCAGCCGTGCGGCGGGCCGCCACCCGGCTGGTGGTCGCCTCGGTAGGGGTCGAGATAAAAAATGCCGAGAAGGTGCCCGCCGGGCTTCAGGGCAGCCGCCACCGCGGCGACATAATCATCCCGCCGGGCTGGATCGATCGCGCAGAAGCAGGTGTGTTCCCAGACCCAGTCGCAGGTTTCCCGGAGTTCAGCCGGCAACGCAAAGAGGTCGGCCTCGACGTACCGCTCGCTGCCTGTGGTCGGTTGTGCTCGGCACTTGGCGATCGCGGTTGGCGACAGATCGAGGCCAAGTGGTTGGGCGTCCGGTTCGGCGGCGGCGATCGCCCGGACGTCGTGCCCTGTGCCGCAGCCCGGCACCAGCACCGTGCCGGTCATCGTGCCCGGATGGTCCCGCAGCCAAGCCACCAGCGGCGGTGCCGCTTCACCCTTGTCCCAGGGGGTTTCACCGATCCGGTATTGCTCGTCCCAGTCGGGCTGCATGAAGTTCTTCTTTCTCCAGAGACAGGGGAGGAGCAGCGGGCCTGTCGCCTCGGGGGACGGCAATGCGGCGGTCAGCCAGCCTGGGCCAGCCGGCGGCAGATCCGCCGGGTGATCCACTTCCGGTAGCTGAACATGAAAAAAAGATTCGGCCAGGAGAACAACAGCCGGGTCACCACGCCCCAGAAGCCACTGTTGTGTTCGTATTCAATGTGCTCATCGATGCGGGTCGTGTCGGCATCGATCGCCGTGAAGGTGTGGGTGTGCTCCCACTTCTTTGCCGGCCCCGATGCCTGCACATCGGTGAAACCCTGGTCCGACACGCCGCGGTGGACCGCCTTCCACCGCAGCGGCAGCGGGCCGACCCAGAGGGTGAAGGTGGAGACGGAACCCTCCGCCAGTGGCTCGACCGAATGTATCTGCACGATCGTCGGCGGTGGTGTCAGGGTCTTCAGGGCTGAGGTGTCGCGATGGAAATCACGGACAACCGCCAGCGGGGCGTCGACTTCGAAAGAAAAATCAAACACCGGCATGGCCCGTCACTCCGTTTCCAGTGACGCCAATACCCGCCGGGCCTCGGCCACATGTTTCTCGGCGGAGAAGGCCGCGGAGAAGGCCAGCCTGATCTGCCCCTGCTTGTCGATCACGTAGGTGGTTCGCCCGGGAAGAAAGCCGAGCGTCTTCGGCACCCCGAAGGCCCGGCGAAGCGAGCCGTCGGCATCAGACGCCAACGGAAAGGGCAGGTTGTGCTTGTCCGCGAACTTCTGATGGCTGGCGGCGGTATCGCCACTGACGCCGATCACCTCGGCATCGAGGCCGCTGAAGTCGGCATAGGCGTCGCGGAACGAGCAGGCCTCGGCCGTGCAGACCGGCGTGTTGTCCTTGGGATAGAAAAAGATCACAACCGCCCGCTGGTCACGGAAGTCGGCCAGAGGTAGCGATCGGCCGTCCTGCAGATGCAGCGTCACCGCTGGTGCGGGGTCACCGACGTTGAGTGGCATGGTTGCCTCCTGATTGTTTGGGGGGGCTCCACCGCAGCCGGTCAGCAACAGCCCGAAAAAGAGCGAGGCAAGCGGCAGGCGGCAAGGGCAAGACTCAGGTTTCAGCATCGGATGTGGTTGCCCGCGGGACGAACTGAGCCGCAGTCGCACCCATTGAAAGGTACATGCTCATCAGGCCGTCAATCGACATGCCGGCCGGCCGGACGTTTTCAACCGGCACAAACATCATAGCGCCCCCGAAGGGAACCGGCGCCGTCGGAATGATGACGATGAGATAGTCCTGGTCGTGCAGCTGGTATCGCTCCGGTGACACGAGCAACGCCAGCACATTCGACGGCTGGTCGCGGCCGAAGGAGCAGAAGACCGGCGTCATGCCCTTCATCGCGTCGTTGTCGCCCGGCCCGATCATGTCGATCATCTGCCGGCTGGTGCTGTAGATGCTGCCGACCAGCGGCACCCGTTTGAACAGCGATTCGACCGCGCGGCCAAACCATTTCTTGGCCCCGAGCTCCACAAACAGGCCCACCGCAAACACCACCACGATCACGACAAACCAGCCGACAAAGTAGGGCGTGGCCGAGTCCTTCCCGACCTGCATGCCGATGGCGGTCAGCTGGCGGCCGATGAGGGTCTCCGGGCCGCAGAGGTACTGCAGGTATTCGACCACCCAGACCACCACCGCCACCGTGACCACCACCGGCAGCAGCGCCAGCACGCCGGCGACGAAAAACCGAACCAGCCGCCGAAGGAGACCGAGGCCAAGGTGCATCATGTGAGAGTTCTCTGCGGCGAAAAATCCAAAGGAACCGAGAGCATAGCCGTGGTAACCATAGCCACGATCCGGCAATCCAGGAAAGGGAGGCTCGGGGGTCGGCGAACGCTCGAGGAGCGTTGGGCGTATCCTCGCCCCGCGACGAGACTTTTGCCGCCCCCGAGCCGGCGATTCCCCCTGGCCGGATGCAGGCTAGGCAGCTTCTGCCCGGGCCAGCACCCCGGCCCGTTCTTCCAGGCTGGCCACCACGGCACAGCCGCAGGAGTCACTCCAGACGTTCACACTGGTGCGGCACATGTCGAGCACCCGGTCAACCGCCAGAATGATGCCCTGCATCTCAACCGGCAATCCAACCGCCTGCAAAATCACCACCATCATGACGAGGCCGGCGTGCGGAATGCCGGCCGCCCCGACGCTGGCAAGCAGGGCAGTAAAGGCGACGATCAGCTGCTGCTCAAGCGGCAGCACCGCCCCATGGTAGAGCTGCCCGATGAACAAGACGGCCACCGCTTCATACAGGGCCGTGCCATCCATGTTGATGGTGGCTCCCAGCGGCAGCACAAAGCTTGAGACCTTGTTGTCGACGCCGGCCCGATTCTCGACGCAGGCCATGGTCAGCGGTAGCGTGCCGTTGGAGGACGCCGAACTGAAGGCGGTGAGCAGGGCAGGGGAGAGGGCCCGGGCATACTCGAAGGGGTTGCGACCGGCCACAAAGTGCAGAATCAGCGGCAGCACGATCAGGGCATGCGTCGCCAAGGCCACCACCACGGTGAGCAGGTACCAGAACAGGGAGGCAAAAACCGCCGGACCCTGGGTGGCCGTGACGAACAGCATGAGGCAGAGCACCCCCAGCGGCGCCAGGGCAATGATCGCCATTGTCATCGCCATCATCACCTCAAAGCCGGCCTCAGCCGCTGCCCGCACCGCCGCCAGCGTCTTCCCGCCGACAATGACCGCAAAAATGGAGAAGGCGAGGGTGAAGGCGATGATCGAAAGAAAGTTCGACTCGGCAATCGCCGCAATGGGGTTGGTCGGGATCATCCGCTCTACCTGCTCAAACAGCAGGTCGCCGAGTGAATGCCCGCTGGCAGCCGGCCCATTGGCTGCCGGGGCGGCGGCGCCGGTCAGCCCGGGCCGGAAGATGTTGACGGCCAACAGGCCGACGGTGATCGCCAGCAGGCTCGTCGAGGCGTAATAAAGCACCGTCCGCAGGAACATGCCGCCCAGGCTCGCGGCATCACCCAGCCCCGTAACCCCGCAGATCAGTGAGGTGATGATCAGCGGAACGGCCACCATCTGCAACAGCCTGAGGAACAGTCCGCCGAGCTTCTGGGCCGCCTCGCCCACCATCCGCGCGGGGCTGCGGCCCAGCCGGTGCAGCCAATCGGCCGCCTCAGGATGCATGCGGGCCAGCTCATCGACGGTGGCAGCGGCACCCGGTGTCTGCCGCGTGCCATCGACAATTGCTTCACCAGCTGTGCCATCGTCGCGGGTCCAGGCCAGTCGCACATGGTTGGGGGAGTCACTGATGGAAAGCGACTTCAGCCCCGGCGGCAGCCGGTTCGCCGCCACCTCGGTCTCGCGGACACCCGCGAAGAGATTGAGGCCGACGCCGACGACTGCGCCGAAGACCATGCCGATGGCGATCTGCCAGTGGAGGGCGAGTTTCATTCTCGGGGGCTCACAGACGTGAATAATAGGGTGGTTTAGGGGGCGAGAATCTGCCAGGAAATGGGTTGATCCTGCAGCTGCAGCCGCACCCGCTGATGCCCGTCAGCGTGCAGCGTCAGAATCTCAATGGTTGAGAATCGGCAGATCACTATCGCAAAGTGGACCAACCCGCTTGGGTCATCGTCCAGCGGAATCGAAGGGGCCGACGGAAAGGTCTCGACGGTTGTCCCCGGGCCGTTGGGTGCAGTGTAGCAGGCGCGGCTCGTGGTCCGCGAGCGCTCCCAGGCCTTCGCCGCCCGGTCATCCTGATGATGCACGGCCGCGGTGGCAGAGATCCGCAGCTGGACACGGGTCGCCGGGTCGTACCAGTGCAGGCTGACCTGTGGATAGGCTGCAAGCTGACCAACCTTGGTCGAGCGAATGTCGGTATGAAAGCTGATCGTGCCGGCAGCGGGATCGAAACTCCGCAGGACGACAGTGCGTTGGTCGGGGCCGGATGCGGCAGCCACGGTCGCCACGGTGACGAGGTGGAAGGGATGCCGGGCCGACGCCGTGGCCGCGGTGAGGCTGTCGGAACACTGCTGCCAGAGAGAAGCGGGGGTGTGCTGGCGAAGATCCCAGGTTTCGGGCACGGCGGCAGATTTTCTGATGGGAGGACGGTCGATCTGGAAGGCTGGTTATACTCGCGACCTGCGAGTGGGGAAGCATCTGTGGGCTGTCCCCGACCCACGCCAAAAAAACCACGGCTCCACCGCGTTTCTCCAGAGAAAGCAAGATGACCAGAGAAAGCACGATGACCAGAGGAAGTACCATGACGTCTCAACTTGCTGTGTTTGTCCCGATCGTCTGCCTGATGATTCCGTTGGCCACAACATGGCGTCAGGGAGAGGCTGCCGAGGACGTTCCGCCAGCGGTCGACCCAATTGCCGCGCCTGCCGAAGCGGTGGGGCTGCGGCCGCTGTTCAATGGTAAGGACCTGCGGGGCTGGGACGGCGACCCGCGTCTCTGGAGCGTCCGGGATGGCGTGATCCACGGTGAGACAACGGCCGAGCAGCCGACGAAGGGCAACACCTTCCTGATCTTCAAAGGCCCTGATCGCGAGGCCCAACTCTCCTCGGTGTTCCGCAACTTCGAGCTGCGGCTTTCATTCCGTTGCAACGCGACCAATAACTCGGGCATTCAGTACCGCTCCGAGCGACTGTCCAACTCGACGAATGATTGGGTGGTTGCCGGTTATCAGCACGAGGTTCGTAACGAAATAGACTTTCCCAATGTCTCGTCCTTTATTTACGACGAGAAGGGCAAAGCGGGCCGGCTCTGCAACATTGGTGAACGCGCCATCCGCACTGCGGCTGGTGAAAAACGGGTGACGGGCACGCTCATCGGTGAGGCAGCATTCAAGAAGCTCTTCCGGCTGGACGACTGGAACGACGTTGTCATCATCGCGCAGGGCCCGCAGGTCCGACACTTTCTCAATGGCTGGCTGGTTGTCGAGTTCACCGATAATGATCCGCTGACGACCCGAACGGCTGGATTGCTTGCCCTGCAGTTGCACGGTGGCAAGCCAATGTGGGCTGAGTTTCGGGACATTCGCATCAAAGAAATTTCGTCCCCAATGGGTAGGTGAGGCGATGGAGAACAGCAGGCTTTGACCGGAGTGTTAAAAGACGCTTGGCCCGGGCTGACGGCAGTCGGTCCGGGCCAAACGAATGCTGAGTCAGGCCTGTGGAGCTTCTACACGATTTCGTAGGCCTGCTCTTGGTGTTCAGCCAGGTCGAGTCCGGTCTGTTCGGTCTCCAGGGGCACCCGCATGCCGACAAGCTGGTTGGCGATGATGAAGGCGGCCACTGAGACGATGCCGCTCCAGACCGCCGTCACGACAACACTGAGCGTCTGATAGCCGACCTGGGTGAGGATCGAGTCATGCTCCATGCCGCTGCCGCCGAGGGTTTCCGCGGCAAAGACGCCGGCCAGCACGGCACCGACAACCCCGCCGACACCATGCACGCCGAAGACGTCGAGGCTGTCGTCGTAGCGAAAGCGATGCTTGACGCTGGTGGCGAAGTAATAGCCGGCCAGCGATGAGGCGGCCCCGATCACGCAGGCTCCCAGCGGTCCCGCCGTGCCGCTGGCAGGCGTGATGGCCACCAGGCCGGCGACCGCCCCCGTGGCGACGCCGAGGGCCGAGGCCTTGCCGTGGGCGACCACTTCGATGGCCATCCAGACCACCGCCGCCGTGGCGGCGGCAACGTGGGTGACCAGCAGGGCCATGGCAGCCGTGCCGTCAGCCGCCAGTTCACTACCGGCGTTGAAGCCAAACCAGCCGACCCAGAGCATGCCCGCCCCCATCACCGTGAAGGGCAGGTTGTGGGGCCGCATCGGCTCGCGGGGAAAGCCCTGGCGGGGTCCGAGCAGCAGGCAGGTGACGAGGCCGGCGATGCCGGCGTTCACATGGACAACCGTGCCCCCGGCAAAGTCGAGCACGCCCCAGTCGTGGAACAATGCGCCCTCGCCCGCCCAGGCCATGTGGCAGATTGGCAGGTAGGAAAAGCTGAACCAGAGCACACTGAACAACAGCATGCCGGCGAACTTCATTCGCTCGGCGAAGGCCCCGACAATCAGGGCCGGTGTGATGATGGCGAAGGTCATCTGGAAGGCGAGAAAGAGCGATTCAGGAATCGTCCCGGCGACACTGTCAACGGTGACGCCGCGCAAAAAGGCCTTGTCGAAACCCCCGATGATCGCCTGGAGTTCTCCGCCATGGCTGAAGGCCAGGCTGTAGCCGTAGGCCACCCAGAGCAACGTCATCACCCCGGCCAGGGCAAAGCATTGCACCAGCACCGACAGCACGTTCTTTGATCGCACCAGCCCACCGTAGAACAGGGCCAGACCAGGCAGGGTCATCAACAGCACGAGGGCCGTGGCGACGATCATCCAGGCTGTATCGGCCCCGTTGATGCCGGGCCCGGCGGTATCGGCGGCCACTACCTGACCGGAGAAAAGCAGAATAAAGAGAGGGGCAACAACGTGGGGGAGGAGAGGACCGCGCATGAATTTTCCGCCTGAAGGGGTCGAAGAAGCCAGAAGGACGTTCCGACGCGGCCATTGTGCCGCGTGGAGCACTCATGGAATGTACCATGCCCCACCCGTATCGACCGCTAGGGCTGGGCGACCTCGAACAGCTGCTCCATTTGCCGGGGGTCGCCCGACTTGAAGCCGGCTAGAAACCACTTCACCCGCTGGTCACTCGAGCCGTGGGTGAAGGCGTCTGGCACGACGTAGCCCTGTGACTGCTTCTGGATGGCGTCGTCGCCGATTGCCGCAGCGGCACGAACGGCCTCACGAATGTCATCTTCCTCGAGCACGTCGGCAAAGCGGGCGACATGATGGGCCCAGACACCCGCGAGAAAATCGGCCTGCAGTTCCAGCCGCACCGAGAGCCGGTTCGCCTGCACCTCAGGCAGCCGCTGCCGCTGGGCCTGCACCCTGCCGCTGACGCCGAGCAGATTCTGCACATGGTGGCCGATCTCATGGGCGATGACGTAGGCCTGGGCGAAGTCACCCGGTGCGCCGAAGCGGCGTTTGAGTTCTTCATAAAACGACAGGTCGATGTAGACCTGCTTGTCGAGGGGGCAATAGAAGGGACCGACCGCCGCGCTGGCCAGGCCACAGGCACTGCTGACCCGGCCACTGAACAGCACCAGTTTCGGCGGGGTGTACTGCCGGCCGAGCACCTGGGTAAAGAGCTGTGACCAGATGTCCTCGGTGTCGGCCAGCACGACCGACACAAACTGCTTGAGCTGGTCATCCGCGGGTGGCTGTTGA
>CALAZQ010000013.1 GCA_937926325.1 uncultured Planctomycetaceae bacterium
ACGAGGTGATGGACGGCCTCAAGCATCAGCTCGGCATCGAGAACGACACCGACCTTACGGAAGAGGCCCTCCGCGAGCTGATCAAGCGGTACTTCCGCCTGATCAAGGACCGGACCGGCAAGAGCTTCCCGCAAGATCCCCTCAAGCAGCTGCTCGGAGCTGTCGGGGCTGTCTTCGGCAGCTGGATGAACGAGCGGGCCATTCTCTACCGACGGAAGTACAAAATCCCGGACGAGTGGGGCACCGCCGTCAATGTGCAGAGCATGGTCTTCGGCAACATGGGCGACGATTGCGCCACCGGCGTGGCCTTCACCCGCGACCCCGCCACCGGTGAAGACACCTTCTACGGCGAATACCTCGTCAACGCCCAGGGCGAAGACGTCGTCGCTGGTGTCCGCACGCCGCTGCCGGTTGCGGAAATGGCCCATGACCCGGTCTTTGCCAATACCTACAAAGAGCTGGAAAAGGTCCGGCAGCGACTCGAGAAGAAGTTCGGCGATGTCCAGGACTTCGAATTCACGGTCGAAAAGAAAAAGCTCTACATGCTGCAGACCCGCAACGGCAAGCGGACCGCCCTGGCCTATGTGAAGATCGCCCACGATATGGTCAAGCAGAAGCTGATGACCCCCGCGCACGCGATTACCTCGGCCGACCCTGACGCCCTGTCGCAGCTGCTCGCCCCGATCTTCGACCGGAAGGCCTATGAGGCTGCCAAGAAGGAAGGCCGGCTGCTTTCGACCGGTCTGCCCGCCGGGCCCGGTGCCGCTGCCGGCACCCTGGTTTTTACGGCCGAAAAAGCCGAGAAGCTCGCCGAAGCGGGTGAGCGGGTGGTGCTGGCCCGGGTCGAGACCAGCCCTGAGGATCTCCGCGGGATGATCGCCGCCGAGGGGATTTTGACCAGCCGGGGTGGCGTCTCAAGCCATGCTGCTCTCGTCGCCCGTCAGATGGGTAAGGTCTGTGTCGCCGGTGCCGGTGAGATCGTCATCGACTACGCCAAGGGCACGCTCAGCTGCGCCGGCCATACGCTGAAAGAGGGCGACGCGATCGCCATCAACGGCAGCACCGGTGAGGTCTTTGCCGGTGACATCGAGACGGCCGACAGCGAACTGAAGCAGGTGCTGGTCAGCGGCACGATGAAGCCGAAGGAGTCGGAGGTTTTCCAGTACTACGACTTCATCATGAAGCTGGCCGACAAGCATCGGAAGCTCGGCCTGCGGACCAATGCCGACACTCCGGAGCAGGTGCGGCAGGCGATCGCCTTCGGTGCCGAAGGCATCGGCCTGACCCGGACCGAGCACATGTTTTTCGAAGGGGACCGCATTGACGCGATGCGGGAGATGATCCTGGCCGAAACCGAAGAGGCCCGCCGCGAAGCCCTCGAAAAGCTGCTGCCCTACCAGCGGGACGACTTCGAGGGCATCTTCCGGGCCCTGGAAGGCCGGCCAGCCACCATCCGGCTGCTCGATCCGCCGCTGCACGAATTCGTGCCACACGACGAGAAGTCGCAGGCCGACCTGGCCAAGAAGCTGAAACTCAAACCCGACGTGGTTGCCAAGAGGGTGGCCTCGCTGCATGAGTTCAACCCGATGCTGGGCCATCGTGGCTGCCGGCTGGGCATCAGCTATCCCGAGATTTCGGCGATGCAGGCCCGAGCCATCTTTGAGGCGGCGGCCAAGGTCCAGAAGGCCGGCATCAAGGTCGCACCCGAAATCATGGTGCCGCTGGTTGGCTTCAAGAAGGAGCTCGACAACCAGGTGGCGGTGATTCACGAGACCGCCAAGCAGGTACAGAAGGAGACCGGCCAGAAGATCAAGTATCTCGTCGGCACGATGATCGAAATTCCGCGGGGGGCCCTCACCGCCGACGAGATCGCCGAGACCGCCGAGTTCTTCTCGTTCGGCACGAACGACCTCACCCAGACGACGCTCGGCATGAGCCGCGACGACATGGGCTCGTTCCTGGCGAAATACACCGAAGAAGGCATCTTCAAGGCCAATCCCTTCGCCTCGATCGACATCACCGGCGTGGGCCAGTTGATGAAGATCGCCGTCGAGAAGGGCCGCAGCAGCCGCGAGAAGATCAAACTGGGCATCTGCGGCGAGCACGGTGGTGACCCGCACTCGGTGCACTTCTGCCATGCGATCGGGCTCGACTATGTCAGCTGCTCACCCTTCCGGGTGCCGGTGGCCCGCTTGGCGGCAGCCCAGGCAGCCCTCAAGTAGCCACGGCTCGCGGCAGCTCGCCGTTCCCTGAAACTCCGGCATGGAACTCACCTACGAAGCCACCGCGCTCGCCTGGATTGTGGCGGGCGTGGTGGTGCTCTGGGTGACCGAGGTGATCCCCCTGCCGGTGTCGGCCTTGCTCGCAGCCTCGGCCTGCGTCGTCGCCGGAGTCGCGCCGGCGGCTGATGTCTTCAGCTCGTTTTCCAAGCCGCTGGTCTTTCTGTTCATCGGCTCGTTCATGCTGGCCGAGGCGATCCGGGTGCACCGGCTCGACCGCCGGCTGGCCTTTGCCGTACTGGCGCTGCCGTTCGTAGGCGAGCGGCCGGTGCGGATCATGCTGGCGGTCGCCATCGTCTCGGGGGTCGTCAGCGGCTTTATCTCCAACACGGCGACAACCGCGATGATGGTGGCGATCGTGGTCGGCATGCTTGATGCCGTGGAAGAGGCGGGTCGGCGGGCCGGCCGCAGCCCCGACCCTCGGTTTGCCACCGGCCTGCTGCTGGCGGTCGCCTTTGCCGCCTCCATCGGCGGGCTGACCACACCGATCGGGACCCCGCCAAACGTGATCGGCCTGGCCTTCATCCGCGAACAGCTGGGCATCCAGATCAGCTTTTTCGAGTGGTGCCTGGTGGGTGGCCCGGTGGCGTTCAGCCTGATCGGGCTGGCCACCCTGCTGCTGGCGGTGGCTTTCCCGGCAGGCGTGAGCCGGATCGAGGGGATGAGCCGGCTGGTGGCTGACGAGCGGCGGCAGCTCGGAGCCTGGACGGTCGCCCAGCGATCGACGGCCGTGGCCTTCGGCGTGACCGTCAGCCTCTGGGTGATTCCCGGCCTGCTCACGCTGTTGCTGGGGTCCGATCACCCGGCGGCCCAGTGGTTCCGTCAACATATTCCCGAAGGGGTGGCGGCCATCCTGGGGGCGATCCTGCTCTTTCTGCTGCCGGGCGACCGGCCTGCCGGGACGGCCCGCCGCCCCCGAGTGCTCACCTGGCAGCAGGCAGCCGGCATCGACTGGGGCATCATCCTGCTCTACGGCGGTGGCATGGCCCTTGGCTCACTCGCCTTTCAGACCGGCTTGGCCGAGGCGGTCGGTCGCAGCCTGACCAGCTGGCTGCCGCAGGATGCCGGCAGCTGGCTGCTGGTCGCCGCCGCCGCGGTGGTGGCGGTCTTCACCAGCGAGTTCACCAGCAACACCGCCAGTGCCAACATGGTGGTGCCGGTGGCCATTGCGTTGGCGACCGCTTCGGGCGGTGAGCCGCTCACCGCGGCGATCGCGGCGACCCTGGCGGCCAGTCTCGGCTTCATGATGCCGGTCAGCACGCCCTGCAATGCCATTGTCTACGGCACCGGACGGGTGCCGCTGCGGGCGATGATGAAGGCCGGTGTGCTGCTCGATCTGGCCGGGGCGATCGTGGTCACCACCGTTGTCGTGCTGCTGGTGCCGCTGATTTTTCGTGGCTACATGCCGGGCTGAACCGGCATGCCACAGTGACGGCAGCGGGGCAGGGCAATCGGCTCGGGGGAGGGCATGAAGCCCTTCCGCCAGCCATTGAAACGCGGGAATGCCGGCGGCAGTTCCAGGCAGTGCTCGCGGGCCTCCTGCCTGGCCCCCAACTGGCTCCAGGCATCGGCATGGAACATGTTCGGCGGCGGGCAGCAGGGCCGGTTGCAGCAGGGGCCGGCGACATTGCCGTGCCAGGCTGGTTGACGGTTGGCCTGGCAGTCGCAGTCGGCAGTTGCCGGCAGCGGCCCGTCGAAGGTCAACCCGCCCGATTCGTAGACGATCTCATCGGCAGTGGCCAGGCCGGCCAGCGGCAGCAGGAGCACAACGAGACAGCCGAGTCGCCGCCACGGGAAGGCAAACCGCTGCTTGGTCTGAGGCAGATGATTCATCGGTTTGGCTCCCTGTGACTTCTGCAGGATTGTGGCAGCGGTATGGATACTCGAACACGGCTCTCCCGCAGGAGACCGCCCACCAACATCGTGGGCGTTGGCGTCGGCGCCAGTGCGGATAACACTTCCGTCGCCACCATCGGGTGGGATCGACCACCGGCAGCTCCTGTATGAGGGCGGCGTCGAAAGGTTGCCCAATGGCGATTACAACGAACGATCTGATCGCTCGGCACGTATGACCTGGCGAAGGGGTGACGGCAGCGATTCCACAGGCTTGGCGGGGAGGCCGCAAAAGCCTTGGTTTTCCTCTGTTTTTTCGTGCCGTTTTCGCTCGGCGAGACGAGGCTGAAAAATTCTGGGAAATTGCTTGACGCCGACGACGATTTCGGCCATAAACGCAACAGCGTTGCACATGCGACCTTGTCGCAGGTAGAGCGAAACTGCCTGGCTCTGCCATTCGTATTGTCCTGATCATTGAATACGACCCAATAAGGAGCACCCTTGCCATGACCGCCAACCGCGTTCAATCCGTTACCTCAGGTTCACCGTCGCCCCGAACCGCCTTTACCCTGATCGAGCTGCTGGTCGTGATCGCCATCATCGGCGTGCTTGTCGGCCTGTTGCTGCCGGCCGTCCAGCAGGCCCGGGAGGCGGCCCGACGGACGGCCTGCTCGAACAACATGAAGCAGATCGGCCTGGCCCTGCACAACTATGCCCACAGTCACCGTGAGCGGCTGCCGACGGGCTGGGTGGGTGAATACGAGAACGGTGAAATTCACGGCGATGAAGGCCCCGGCTGGGGCTGGGCTTCGCAGCTGCTGCCCTTCATGGAAGAGAACGCAATCTACGATGGGATGAATTTTGATCAGGCAATCGGGCATGCCGACAACGATGATGCCCGCGTCGCCGTCATCTCGACTTTTCTCTGCCCTTCTGACTCATTCGGCACAGACAAGCTTTTCTTTCCCGGTGACGACGGTGCTGGCAGCAATGATGACGAGGAGGCACCCGATGCCACCCCTGGTGCAGTGCAGTTCGCCCGCAGCAACTATCCGGGCATGTTTGGGGCTGAGCACATGGCCCATGATCATGGCGGCGGCGGCGATGGTGTCGAACCAAGCGAGGGTGATGGCACCTTTGTCGCGAACACCGGTCTCGACAAGGGCATTTTCTTCCGTCATTTCACCGACGGCCTGAGCAAGACGATTGCGGTGGGTGAACGCGACAGCCGGATGGGCGGCAGCCTCTGGATCGGTATGGCGGAGGGAAAAAGTGCCGCTATGTCCCGGGTTGTTGGGGTGGGCGAACATCTCTTCAACTCCGCAGACCCGCACTTCGAGGACTTCTACAGCCAGCACCCTGGGGGCATGAATGTGGTCTTTGCGGACGGCCATGTTGCCTTCCTGTCGAACTCGATTGGTGAGACCACTTTCCAGGCACTGGCCACTCGATCCGGTGGTGAGCCGGTGAGCAGCGACTACTGAGTGTGAACTGAAACCCAGGTCAGCCCCCTGGCGGCGGAACGGCACGGCAAAAACCGGCCGCTGTTTCGCCGCCCGGGGTTGAGCCCTACACTGCAGGTATCGTGCTAGCCTTCGCCGCAGTGTCTCGCTCTTGAACATCGACCTCGATTACGCCGCCGCCGGCCCACTGGCCCTCGCCGTTGGTTCCGCTTCGCTGCTGGCAAACCTTGAGGGCCCTGCGGGGTTGTCGCCGGCAGCCCTGGCGACCGCCCTCGCCGAAACCCTCAGTCAGCCACTCAGCGGCCCGCCGCTGCGGCAGCACGTTGTTCCCGGTGATCGAGTCGTGATCGCCCTGCCACCGCGGCTGCCGGGTGATACCACAACGCTGGACCTGGTCGTGCAGGGCCTCACCGAAAGCCTGGCGGCCGGCGGAGTCGACCCCAGCGACATCACGGTCTTGGTGGCTCCGCCACTTGAACTGCTGGGCCCCAAGGAGAGCGCGGATGGCAAAACGGCGGCCCTGCCTGCCGCCGCGGCGCAGCTGATATGGTTCCAGCCGGAATCGGATGACCAGACCGCCTACCTGCTCGCTGATGCTGAGGGTGAGCCGCTCCACCTGGCCCGGCAGCTGGTCGATGCCGACGTCGTGGTTGCCGTCGAAACCTTCAGCCACGACCCAGCCCTCGGCGGCCGTTCGCCCGAAGGAGAACTCTGGCCCGGCTTCGCCCGACAGGATCGTCGCCTGACGCTCGCCCGCTCGCTCCTCGAGACCCGGCGGCCGGTCCTCGAGGCGTGGGGACGGCTGGCGGCTGCGGTGACCGACCAGCTGGGCCTGCTGGCCTCGCTGCGACTGGTACCTGGCCGTGATCACACGCTCGCCGGCGTCGCCTTTGGCTTTCCTGCCGACTCCACCCGGCACAGCCGACAGCTGGCCCAGGCCTGGCGGCCGGCAATCGGGCAGCAGGCTGCGTTGACAATTGCCGGCGTCGATTCCTCTGGCTGCACGCTGGCCACACTCACCCGAGCTGTGGCCGCGGCGGCTCGGGCCACCCGGCCTGACGGCACGATCTGTGTTGCCTGCAGCCTGGTCGGCTTTCCAGATGGCCTCTTCACCCGCTGGCGACAGGGGGAATCACTTTTCCCCCTCGTGGGCGAAGCAGCCGACTCGGACGACCCGGCGATTGTGGGGGAGGCCCTGCAGACCCTGCTGTTTGCCCGGGCCCTCGGCG
>CALAZQ010000014.1 GCA_937926325.1 uncultured Planctomycetaceae bacterium
CATAGGCCCCGTTGAACAGCTGCACAAACCGGACGCCCTTCTCCACCAGCCGCCGGGCCAGGATGCAGTTCCGGGCAAACCGGGCCTTGTACGAGTTCTTCACATCGTCGGCGCCATAAAGGGCCAGGGTGGCAGCCGATTCGTCCGACAGGTCCGACACGCCCGCCGCCGACAGCTGCATTTTGGCGGCCAGCTCATAGCTGGCGATGCGGGCCGCCAGCGTGGTGTCGCCAGGATGCCGGGCCAGATGCTGCTCGTTGAGCTGGCGAATGAAGGCCCGCGAGGCCTGGTCGGCCGCCGCTGAAAGGTCCGCCGGCCGGGCCAGGTTCGGAATCGGCTGGTCGGCGTTGAAGGCCGTGCCCTGGAACACTGCCGGCAGAAAGCCGCTCTGCCACTGCCGCGGCCCCACTTGCGGCACGCCGCGCGGGTCGGGAATGGCGACAAAGGCGGGCAGGTCGCGGCATTCACTGCCGAGGGCATAGCTGCACCAGGCCCCCATGCTCGGGAACCCGTCGAGGGTGAAGCCGGTGGCCATCTGGTTCTCGGCCGGCCCGTGGGTGTTGCTCTTGGCGGTCATCGAATGGATGAAGCACATCTCGTCGGCCAGTTCCCCCAGCTGCGGCAGCAGGTCGCTGGTCATCGTGCCGCTCTCGCCCCGCGGCTTGAAGGCCCAGGGCGACTTGATCAGGTTGCCCTGCTCGCCCTGAAAGGTGATCAGCTTGCCGCCGGCGACCGGCATCGGCGTGTTGTGCCGCTTGATCAGTTCGGGCTTGTAGTCAAACGTGTCAACATGCGACAGCGCCCCCGAGCAGAAGATCAGCAGCACCCGCTTGGCCGGTGCCGCAAAGTGGGGCGGCCGGGGGGCATACGGCTGGGCGGGATCGATCTGCGGCCGGATTGGGGGCTCGCTTGCCAGCAGCCTGCCCTCGGCCAGCAGGCTGGCCAGTGCGATGCCTGCCAGGCCGGTGCCGCCCGACTCCAGAAAGCTCCGCCGATCAAGCAGTCGCCGGCCGGCATGGCTGAGGTCGTGATGCATCGATGCACTCCTGATGATCGGGGATGGTGGAACGGGGCCGGCTGAATGGAGCCGGTCAGGACGGCTCAGTCGACGTAGAGGAACTCACTGGCGTTGTAGAGGCTGCGGCACAGCAGCGGCAGCCCATGGCTGGCAACCAGTTCACTGCCGGCAGCCAGTTCAGCGGCGGTCGGCTCGCGGCCGAAGGCGAGGCTGATTGCGCGAGCAACCTGCTGCTGCGGATCGGCACCGGCTTCGCGGCTGACCCGGCTGGCAAATCGCTCGGCCTGATCGAGCAGGAATGCGCCGTTGAGCAGGTTGAGGGCCTGCAGCGGCGTGGTCGAGACCGTCCGGTTTGGCTGCGGCTGGCCCGCGTCGGGGCAGTCGAAGGCGCCGAAGAAGTCGTCCAGCTCGGCCCGGGGCTTGGCCTGATAGACCATCCGCCGGAAGTCGTCGGCTGTGAAGCTTGTCTTGGTCTTGTAGACCTTGACGTAGTTGCTGTTGGGCTCGAAGAGATCGAAGCCGGGGCCGCCCATGGTCAGGTTGAGGCTGCCGCTGACGGCCAGAATGGTGTCTCGCAGGGCCTCGGCCTCAAGCCGCTGGGGCGGATACCGCCAGAGCAGCCGGCTGCCCGCGTCGGCGGCCAGCCCCTCGGGCGTCGCGACGCTGGTCTGGCGATAGGCGTGGCTGGTGACGATCAGCCGGTGGACTGCCTTGAGGCTCCAGCCATTGTCGACCAGCGCGGTCGCCAGCCAGTCGAGCAGTTCCGGGTGGCTGGGCCGGCCACCGTTGACGCCAAAGTCGCTGGGGGTGTCGACGATGCCGGTGCCGAAGTGATAGTGCCAGAGCCGGTTGACGATCACCCGGGCGGTAAGCGGGTGGTCGGCTGAGGCAATCCAGTCGGCAACCGCCCGCCGCCGCTCGCGCTCGGGTGCATCGACTGCCAGGCCGAGTTCACCGCCGAAGACGGCGATGCCCCCGGGTGCCACCTCTTCCCGAGGCTGGGTCGGGTCACCGCGGAACAGCCGCTTGGTCACCGGCGGTTTGGTGAAGCTGCCGGCATAGGCCATGGGCCGTTTGGTCAGCTCCGCAAGTTTCGCCGTCAGCCCGGCCACCTGCTGCTGCAGGCTTTCACGTTCGGCCGCTTCATTGGGCGAAAGAGCCGCCGCCACGCTGATCGGCCCGACCGGGTTGTCGCCGCCGGCGTGGACATAGTCGTGCGGTAGCCGGTCGGCAGCAGTGGCAACGGTCGTCCACTGCTGGCCGTCAGCCGATACCGCCACCGTATAGCCAACGGCCAGCCGGTCGCTGTACTGCGGCTTGTCGGCTCGGTCGCGGCTCCAGACGACCCGGTCAATCTGTTCCGGCTCGGTCAGTTCCAGTTGCACCCAGCCGCGGCCGACGGTGTTGGAGATCCACGAGTGATCGTTGCCGTAGCGGCCGTCGTTGATGTGCTTGAGCTGGTGGCGGGGGTTGTTCGCATAGGTGCCCGAAGCGGTCGGCACGGCCCCCCGGGCGACGTTGCGGCCATCGACACTGAAGACCTCAAGCTCGTCGATACAGGGCTCGGCACCACTGGTGGCATGCACCGTGAACCGCACGAACCGGGCGGTCAGCGGCGGGAACCGCTCGACGGTCGCCCCGCGGCTGACCGGACCCCGCAGATGGGCGACGCGGGCCGGGCTGTCACCGTCGGCCGGCTGCTCTTCCAGCACGACGACATCGGCCGTTACCGCCGCGGGCTTGTCGCCGCCGGTCACCAGCAGGCGGGTCGACTCAGTGAGCGGGTGAATACCCGCGTCAAACAGCCCGCTCCAGAGTGGCTGCTGGGGTGGCGGGCTGCCGCTGCCGTCGGCAAACAGCCGCTGGTCAACCCGGGCAATTTCGGTCTGGTCGTCGGTGGTGGCCGGATTACCGTCGGCATCGAGCAGATAGCGAGCGTCAGGGGAGTGGCTGGTCCAGCCAGCCCCCCAGGAAATCCAGATGCGGAACCGGCCGGCCGCCCGCGGGGCATAGGCGATAACAGGCTGCCGGGCTGCGGCCTGCCACCAGTGATATTGTTTGCCCAGGTTCGGCAGGGCCGACGGTCCACCGGGGGCGTTGAGCTGACCGGCCTCGGTGCCAGCAGCATGGGTGGCAACGCCGCTCGGTTCGGCCAGCAGCTTGACCCGGTCGGCCGTCAGATCATCGATCACGAGCGTGCGGGTCAGCCGACAGAGCGGCTGTAGTTCGGCCAGCCGCCGCTGCGGCCCTGCCAGCTGTTGCCGCACCGCGGCGGCCTCTCGTTGCAGTTCGTCCTCGTTATCGGGCCTGATCGCCCGCTCGCCATGCCTGACGCCGGCGAAGACGGCTGTCATCGCGTAGTAATCGGTCTGCTTGATCGGGTCGAACTTGTGATCGTGGCAGCGGGCACAGCCGACGGTGAGCCCGAGGAAAGCCGCCCCCGTGGTGCTGGCCATGTCGTGCAGTTCATCTGCCCGCTGGTTGGCCGTCAGCACGGGGTCGGGGGACTTCACCCGGTCAACCGGTCCGCCGACGATGAAGCCGGTGGCGGCGTCGGCAGCCAGGGCATCACCGATCAGCTGAGCCCGCAGGAACTGGTCGTACGGCAGGTCGTCGTTGAGCGACTCGATCACCCAGTCGCGATAGGGCCAGGCGTTCGTCCGCGCCCGGTTCATTTCAAAGCCGTCGCTTTCGGCGAACCGGACGACGTCAAGCCAGTGCCGCGCCCAGCGTTCGCCATAGCGGGGCGAGGCGAGCAGCCGATCGACCAGTTCGCGGTAGGGGCCATCAATCTCGCCAGCCTGCCCGCAGGCCTGTTCGAAGGCAGCCACTTCCTCGGGCGTCGGGGGCAGCCCGATCAGGTCAAAGCTGACGCGGCGGATCAGCGTGCGTGGGTCGGCCTCGGGGTTGAAGCTGAGACCCTGCTCGGCCAGCCGCCGGTCGAGAAAGGCATCGATCGGGCTGGTCACGCGGCGGTCGGCAGGCCGTTGCGGTACTGCCGGCTGCTCGACCGGCTGGAAGGCCCAGTGGTCGGCCCCCTTGGCAGGCTTGGCATCGACCTGCGGCAGCAGTGACGCCGGCAGCGTTTTGACCGCGTCAGGCCAGGCGGCGCCGGCCAGAATCCAGGCCTTGACCGCAGCCTGTTCCGCGGCCGACAGCGGCTCGCCGTCAGCCGGCATCCGCAGTTCTTCGTCGTCGCTGACGATGCGGGCGAACAGTTCACTGGCGGCAGGATCACCCGCCACGATGCCGACGGCCCCGGAGTCACCGCCGGCGAAGGCGTGGTCGCGGTCGTCAATGCGGAAGCCGCTTTCGGCATCGACCGGTCCGTGGCAGCTGCCACACTTGGCTGCCAGGAGCGGAGCGATCGTCGTTTGAAAGCTGTCTGGCGCGGCCAGGGCCGGGCTGGCGAAAGCCAGCAGCCAACAGGCCGCAGCGATGCGCAGCGGAGTGACAATGCGGGGTGTTCGGTTCATGATGGGCCTTCGTCAGGGAGCAACGGGCCGGGTGAGACGATCGGGCAGCGGCCGGCGGGTCGCAGTGCGGCGACCTTGCGATGCTTTTCAATTATCGGTCCAACCTCGGGTCTGTGACACGTTTCGGCCGGGAAATTCTTTACACTTTTTGTTTTTGGCCGCTCTCCGCCCGGGCTTGGCATCATACGGATGGCGATTCATTGTGCCCCCAGAAGGACTGGGTTGAGGAATGGTGATGCTGACAGGGCAGGGGCGTGACAGCCCTCGCATACCTGCGCTCTTCATGGCTGCCGCCGGCCGCTGCGGTCTTGGCCGCGGTCTTGGCTGGATGGTCGTTTTCATCAGCAGCTGGCTTGCCGGGGTGGCCACGGCGAATGCGGCTGAGCCGCCGCTGCTGACCACCGCCGCGGCGATTGCCCAGTCAAGCCTGGCCGAAGATGCCGAACCCCCATCAATCCGGCTGCAGGCGGTGGTCACCTTCACCGACCGTGATGGAGGGATCTTCCTGCGTGATGCGACCGGCAGCACCTTCATTCTGGCCCAGTCGCAGAACCCCCGCCTGTCGCCGGGAACGCGGGTGCTGGTCGAGGGGGTGCTGCACCGCGGGCTGTTTATCAACGGCATTCGCCACTCCCGAATTGAGCAGTTGGGGACCGGCCCGGTTCCTGAGCCCAAACCAATCACGCCGCAGCTGATGGCAGCAGGAGTGCTGCACTATGACCTCGTGACCCTCACCGGAGTTGGCCGGTCGTGGCGGCGGACCAGCGAGACCACCGCGGAGCTTGAACTGAATGTTGATGGGCGGGTGGTCGAGGTGCGGCTGGAAAATCTGGCAGCCGACGCGATGCCGCCCGACTTGATTGGGGCAGGCCTGCGAGTGGTCGGGCTGGCGGCGGGTGAGATCAATGACCGCCGCCAGCTGATTCGCCCCTATCTGTTGGTTTCTGGGCTCAAGCCAATCGAGCTGATCGACCCGGCCCCCGCCGATCCCTTTGCAATCCCGGAGACAGCCTTTGCGAGCCTCGGCCGCGGTGAGCCGGATGACCGGCTGCAACGCGTAACCGGCCTGGTGGTGGCGGCGCCGCGACAGCGGCAGCTGTTTCTCAGTGACGGTGACGCAGGGCTGGCGGTGGAACTGGCGGCGGCGGCGGGTGAGGTGATCCGACCCGGCGACCGGGTTGAGGTGGTCGGCTTTGCCGCGGCAGGACCCTTCGCCACGCGGCTGGCTGAGGCCCGGCTGCGGGTGCTCAGCTCGGGTGAGCCGGTGGTGGCCCGGCGGCCCACAGCAGCTGAGCTCTTCCTCGGCTGCGATGGCCAGCTCATTGAAGTGGAGGCCGAGGTTGCCCAGCGGGACGAGCTGGCCGGAACCACCCGGCTGGTGCTGCGGCTGGGCGGGCTCTCACTGCGGGTGCTCGCGCCGGGCCGGCTTGCGGCGGCGATTGTGCCAGCAACAACGGTTCGAGTGACGGCCCCCTGCCTGGCGACCGAAATGACGAACAGTCGCTACAGCCTGCGGGCGACAAGCTATGACCTGCTGCCCCGATCAATGGACGATGTGGTGCTGGTAGCGGGCCCGCCCTGGTGGACGCCCCGCCGGCTGGCGGTGGCGCTGGCGGCGAGTCTGACCGTGGGGGGTGTTGCCTTGGCCTGGGTGGTGCTGCTGCGGCGGCAGGTCGGCCGGCAGCTGAGCCTGATTGAGCGACAGATCCAGCAGGAAGCCGTGGCGGCTGAGCGACAGCGGATTGCCCGGGAGTTTCACGACTCGCTCGAGCAGGACCTGGCCGGCCTGGCACTTCGCATCGATTCGGCCGCGGCAACGGTTGCCGACCCCGACGCCCGCGGCACGATGGAGCGACAGCGACAGATCCTGACCCGGCTGCAGCACGAGACCCGGCAGTATGTCTGGGATCTCCGCGAGCCGGCCCGGCTGCAGGGCAGCCTCGCCGACCGGGTGCGGGCGTTGCTTGCGGAACTGCGGGAACTGGTTGCCACCCCGTTGACGCTCGAAGTTGCTGGATCGCTTCCGCTGCTGCCTCCCGAAACGACCTATCAATTGCTGCGGATGCTCCGCGAGGCGGTCAACAATGCCGCCCATCATGCCAACGCAACCTCGATCACCGTCGGGCTGACGGCTGACGGGCAGGGCGTCGTCGCCACGGTCACCGATGACGGCGCCGGCTTTGAGCCGGCCGCAGACGGCGCTACCCCGGCGGGCCACTTTGGCCTTCGCGGCCTCACCGAACGGGCTGCCCGCATCGCCGCAGACGTGCAGATTGCCAGCCAGCCGGGGCAGGGGACTGTTGTCACGATTCAC
>CALAZQ010000015.1 GCA_937926325.1 uncultured Planctomycetaceae bacterium
GTCCGGTCGCTTCTGCTCCCGGCTTCCGTTCAGATTCAACCGCGGTGGGCGAGGGCTGCCCGGGCAGCTTCAACTGCGGTGACGGCCTCGGCGGCCGAGGCCGCGGTGGCGGTCAGGTGCCCCATTTTGCGGCCGGGCCGCGGCTGTGACTTGCCATACAAATGCAGCCTTACGCCCGGCACGGCGAGGGCCGCCGCCCAGTCGGGTTCACCCTCGGCCCAGCAGTCGCCCAGCAGATTCGCCATCGCGGCCGGCGCAAGCAGGTCGGGCGATCCCAACGGCAGGCCGCAGATCGCCCGCACCTGCTGCTCAAACTGGCTGGTGCGACAGGCTTCGATCGTGAGATGCCCCGAGTTGTGTGTCCGCGGGGCGATCTCGTTGACCAGCAGTCGGCCGTCGCGGGTCAGAAAGAACTCAACGCAGGCGACCCCGACGACTCCCAGTTCCGAGAGCACCGTCGCGGCCAGGTGTTCGGCTTCTCCTGCTGTCTCCGGGGAAACCGCCGCCGGGCAGGAACTGACGTCGAGAATCTGCCGGGCGTGGTCGTTGCGGAACGCTGGGAAAGCGACGACGCTGCCGTCGAGTCCACGGGCGGCCACCACCGACAGTTCGCATTCGTAATCAACCCAGGCTTCCAGCACACAAGGGCCACCGCCTAGGGCTGCCCAGGCAGCCGCTACGTCATCCGGATCTCGCAGCACCTGCTGCCCCTTGCCGTCATAGCCGAACGCGGCCGTCTTGAGCACCGCCGGCCGGCCGATCGCCTCGACAGCCGTCGCCAACTCGCTGGCCGAATGAACCAGCCGGTGGTCACCGCAGGGGATGCCCTGCTCAACCAGAAATGCCTTCTCACGGCTGCGGTCCTGCGTGATAAACAGCACCCGGGGGTGAGGCCGGACCGGCAGACTGGCAGCCAGAGCTTCTCCGGCGGCCGCCGGCACGTTCTCAAACTCGAAGGTGACCACGGCCAGTCCTGTGGCGGCCTCGGTCAGAAAGGCAGGGTCTGCGAAGCTGCCCACGTGCAGCCGGTCGGCATGCCGGGCGGCGGGGCAGTCGGCCACGTCGCTGATGACGGCCACCCGATAGCCCATCCGCCGGGCCGCCATGGCAAACATCGCCCCCAGCTGGCCGCCACCGAGCACGCCGAGGGTGGCCCCAGGCAGAATCGGCGGAGGCAGATCAGAGAGAGGGTCCATGGGCATGACTCCGGAGGCAGGCCGATCAGGTAGGGCCCACCGGTGGCAGCCGGTCGCTGAGCACCCGATCGGTCTGGGCGGTCCGGAAGTCGATCAGCCGTTGCCGCAAGGGGTCGTCATGCAGGGCCAGAATCGAAACCGCCAGCAGGGCGGCGTTGGTCGCCCCGGCGGCACCGATGGCCAGCGTGCCCACCGGCACACCAGCCGGCATCTGGACGATCGACAGCAGCGAATCGACGCCTCGCAGCACCGCCGACTCAACCGGCACACCGAGCACCGGCAGCTGGGTCTGAGCCGCCAGCATGCCGGGCAGATGGGCGGCACCACCGGCTCCGGCAATGATGACCCGCAAACCGCGGGCGGCCGCGGAGCGGGCATAGTTGGTGAGCTTGTCGGGGGTGCGATGGGCCGAGACGATCTCGCACTCGTGCGGCACGCCGAGGTCTGTCAGCACCGTCGCGGCCCGCTCGAGCGTCTTCCAGTCCGACTGGCTGCCCATGACCACGCCGACCAGTGGAGACGGGGTGCTGTTCACAAAAATTGTTCTCCTGGAAATCGGCGCGAGCCCACCGGCTGTTGCGTCCGGTGAAGAAGGTGCCATCATGATCCTCTCGCCCACCACCTGCAACCGGGCTGCCGATGCCACCCGTTCCCGTCAATCGACCGTCGCTGCCGACACTGGCCCCGGTCGATTGGCCGGCAGGGACGGACCGGCCGGCGGCCGCGACCGCCGCGGCAATCGCCACCGCCGCCGAGTTGCTCGCCTCCGGCCGGCTGGTCGCCATCCCGACCGAAACCGTCTATGGCCTGGCCGCCAACGCCCTCGACCCCGACGCTGTGGCGTTGATCTTTCGAGCCAAGGGCCGGCCGGCCAGTAACCCGCTGATCGTCCATGTGGCCGACACGGCGATGGCCCGACGGCTGGCCGCCGACTGGCCCGAGGCAGCCGAGCGGGCCACCGCCGCCTGTTGGCCGGGGCCGTTGACGGTGGTGGTGAAGAAGGCACCGGAAGTGCCGGACATCGTGACGGCCGGCGGGCCGACGGTCGCTCTGCGGTGTCCGGCGTTCCACGTGACGCGGCGGCTGATTGAGCAGGCCGGCTGCCCACTGGCGGCGCCCAGTGCCAATCGCTCTGAGGCGGTCTCACCGACAACAGCCCAGCATGTGCTGGAGGGCCTCGGCAACCGGGTCGGACTGATCCTCGATGCCGGCCCCTGCGAACACGGACTCGAGTCGACAGTGCTCGACTGCACCGTCGTCCCACCGCGAATCCTACGGCCGGGTCCACTTTCGGCCGACCAGCTGGCTGCCGCTATCGGCGGCGAGGTGGCTCCGGCAGCCCAGCCGGTCAACAGCGGCCCAGATGACCAGGCAGGTGAACCCGGCCGGGTCGGCCAGGAAGCCGAGGCAGCGGCCCGCAGCCCGGGCCAACGGCGACGACACTACGCGCCGCGGACGCCGCTGGAGGTGGTGCCGATGGCCACGGCAACCGAGCGGGTGGCCGACCGACTGGCGGCGGGTGAACGGGTCGGCTGGCTCTGCCTGTCGTCGGCAGACGCCGCTGTCCGCCGGCTGGCGGCCTCTCCGGCCCTGCTGGTGGTGCCAATGCCCGAGGAACCGGCGGCCTACGGCCGGATGCTCTATGCCAGCCTCCACGCTCTCGATCATCGTGAACTTGACCGGCTGGTGGTCGATGCCGTGCCGGACGGTTCCGCCTGGGCGGCCATTGCCGACCGGCTCTCCCGAGCCCAGTGCACGGCCGGTCGTTGACAGCGGA
Source organism: uncultured Planctomycetaceae bacterium (assembly GCA_937926325.1). GTDB lineage: Bacteria > Planctomycetota > Planctomycetia > Pirellulales > UBA1268 > UBA1268. The sequence goes on from CALAZQ010000015.1 coordinate 2,974, forward strand.
CCGCCCTGGGTCTACCACTAGGTTCTTGCGACATGGCGTCGCCCCACCGGGCTGCCGCGTCGTCCGGACAGGTAGCTCAGTTGGTAGAGCAACGGACTGAAAATCCGTGTGTCGCCGGTTCGATCCCGGCCCTGTCCACTCTGCGGTGATAAC
>CALAZQ010000016.1 GCA_937926325.1 uncultured Planctomycetaceae bacterium
ACCAGCGGCAGCTGCTGCGGGTTGTGCACAAAGCCGATGCCGCTCTCAGGTTTTTCAATCGTGCCACCGGGAAAGCCCCCCCAGGGGACGTTGCCCACCGCATAGCCCAAGGCCGACCAGGCGTTGACCGCCACCACACCGTACCGCAGGTGCTCAATCAGTAGCTCCACTCGGGCCCGGTCATGGGTCGCCATCCCATCAGGCAGGGTCACGCTCGCCGCCAGGCTGCCGGGCAGGTCGTGGGTGAACCGCGAGACGGCCACGCAGAAGTCTTCCATCGAGTCAGCCGCAGCTGCCGTCTCGGCCGCTACCGGCACGAACCACTCCTGGGCAAACCAGTGGGGCTCGGCCTGGCGGTCAATGCTGGTCCGCAGCGTCGGCGGCAGGCAGCCCTCGGTCGGTGGCTGGCCGGTCGCCTGCTGCCAGAGGTCCACCGCCCCCGGATACCAGGCCGGCCGGGCCGGCAGGCTCGCCAGTCGCTGCTGAATCAGCCCCAGGAACCGCTCCCGCTGCTCCCACTGCCGGCAGGTGACGACAACCTTGGTGGCGATGCAGTTGCAGGACGAGTTGTTGGCAATTGAGGCGGCGATCTGATCGGCCTGAAAGGCGAGGGCTTTCTCCGAGTATTTGCCCGGCACCACGATCCAGGGCGTGACGTTGCCCAGTTCACAGCTGACCGGCTTTGCCAGCGGCCCGCTGCCGTCGCCATCGACCAGGCGGCGAAAGGTCGGCTCGCCACCGGTGAGATGCACATGGGTCACCTCGGGGGCGGCAATGGCTGCCGTTGCCAGGTCAGCCCCGCCGACGACTACCGCCAGCAGGTCGGCCGCAATCAGCGGCTGGAGCGCCCGCTCAAAGACCGCCGCCAGCGGTGCCTGCACTGGATGCAGCTTCAGCAGCACTGCCCGGCCCTGCTCGAAGATCTGGCAGATGGCATCAGCCGTCGCCAGGCCGGTGACATTGCCCGCCCCCAGGACCACCGCCACGCCGGCGGGCTCGGGCTGCGGCTGACAGCTGGCCTGCCAGGTCCGCAGGAAGGTGTCGAG
>CALAZQ010000017.1 GCA_937926325.1 uncultured Planctomycetaceae bacterium
CCCGAGCGGCTGGATTTACACAGCACGTGAGCCTCACGGCTGCCCCGGTGGAACGGACGCAGTTTCAATTGCTCCGAGCGTCCGTCCGAGAAACCCCAGCGACTCAGCCGCCGTGGCCAGCCAGCGGTGGCTCTGCCGCGGCAGCTCAACGTGCAGCCCACCCCGATAGCCGGCCCGGGCCAGCTCACGCAGCACCGGCTCGAAGTCCACCTCCCCTGCCCCGAGCGGCAGGTGCTCATGCCGGCAGACGAGCATGTCATCGAGGTGCACGTTGACCACCTGGCTGGCAACCCGGGCGACCGTCGCCGCCAGCGGCCGCTCACCGAGACATTCGAGATGGCCGATGTCGATCGTCAGGCCCAGCCCGGCCGGCCGGCCCAGCCGGTCCAGCAGCTGTTCCGCCCGGGCCACCGTGTCGATGAACATGCCCGGCTCCGGCTCAAAGCCGAGCGTCACTTCACGCCGCCCGGCGTGATCCAGCACGGGACCAAGGCCATCGACCAGCCGCTGCCAGAGGGTTTCTTGATCGGCAGCGTCATGCACCACACCGGCCCAGAGTGAGACGCAGTCAGCCTGCAGTTCGGCCGCCAGGTCGATGGCTCGGCAGAGAAAGTCCCGCCGCCGGTCGCGGTCGGCAGCGGCCGAAGAGACGAGCGTCGGCTCATGCTTCTGCAGGGGATCGAGCAGATGCCGGGCTCCGGTCTCGATCACACAGGCGAGGCCCAGCCGGTCGAGTTCCTGCCGCCAACGCTCGATCTCCGCGGGCAGGCCGGCGTCGAAGGGGTTGAGCAGCTGCCGGTCAGGCGTGATCGCCAGCGACCGACAGCCGAGCTCGGCAAGGACGGGCAGGACGGCCAACGGATCGGTGTCGGCAAAACTGTTGGTACTGAACCCAGGAAGCATCGCCGTCGTCCTTTGTGTGCGTGGCTCGAAATTGAATCGGCGAGATGGCATGGGCAATGCCCCGGCGGTTTGCAAATCACCCAGCCAGCTTTTCAGGTGACAGCCGCCAGCCGCCGGCCCAGCAGGAACCAGGCCAGCAGCAGGAAGATGGTGATGGCCCAGGGCTCACCACAGAAGGCAAGCACCAGCACCGCATCGAGGGTGATGATCGCCATGATCGCATTGCCGATCGCCGCCTGCATCCGCCGGGGCACGGGATCGAGCACCGCCTGCAGGCAACGGGCCAGGATCGACACCGCCAGCACACTCCAGAGCACCAGCCAGGCAGGCAGCCGTCCCGCGGCGACCCAGGGCTGCACCGCGAGCCCCCCCTGGGCCAGCGCAAGGCCCGGCACGCTGCCGGCTATCACCAAACCAGCGGCCATGACCACCATGCCAGCGGCCAACAGCCCGCGGCGGCCCTGCCCCGCCTCGTCCCGGGCAAACAGGGTGATGCCGGTGACGTAGAGGGCCATGCCGATCGGCAGCAGCCAGAGCACAGCCGGCGGCCAGCCAGCTGCCGTCATGCCCAGCAGCCAGTTGAGCCCGCGGCAGCTGCCCATCACCGCCGTCCCCAGCAGCGTGCCCTTCGTGTAGCGGTTGTAAATCCAGACCGCCGCCGTGAGAGCGGCGCCGACGAAGGCGGGGGCGGGACAGGCGGCCAGCACCGCAGCACCGCAGGCGGCCAGGGCCCCCACCGCCAGCAAGCCGTTTGCCATCAGAGCCGCCTGGGCCAACGGAATGCGGCCGGCAGGCAGGGGTCGGTCGGGCCGTTCCGCCCGGTCGATTTCCAGATCGACCACATCGTTTTGCACCATCCCGCCGGCATAGAGGCAGGCCGAGGCCAGCAGGGCCAGCCAGCCGGCCGGTGGCAGCCAGCCGAGGTCAGTCAGGCCCGCCACGATCACGAAGCCGGCCAGTGGATCGGCCACCGCCGTGGCGAGGTTGGGCAGCCGAACCAGCCGGAGCCAGTCCGACAGGCGGCCCGCACGGCGAAGTGCAGCAGAATCGGTCATCGGCTCGCTCATCAGGTATCAGCTTGAAGCACTGCGGTAGCGGGCGAGGGCCGCCTGGAAGACCAGCCGCGAGAGCCCCACCGCCAGCACCGCGGCCGCGACGGTCACCGCCACCATGAACCAGGCCTCACCCGAGAGCGGCCGGGCGATCGTCCCGGCCGGCACGTTGACCACCAGCAGAATCGGAATCACAAAGGTGCAGAGCATTCGCAGCGGCCCGCCCCAGGGGCCGGCATAGATCTCGGCAGGATAGCGGGAGAAGCTGGTCAGGTAGAACCAGAAGTCATAGAGGCTCTGGTTGCGGCCCATCAGAATCGTGGCCGCCGCCAGCATGATGATCAGCCCATAGAGAATCGCCACCCCGCAGGCGACGAGCAGCGGGTAGAGCAGCCAGGCCACCAGCGGCGGCGGCACCGGAAACCGGGGCACCGCCCAGCCCAGCAGGAACAGCCCGACAATCCCGTTCGCCAGTGATGAATAGTTGAAGCGGTGCAGCGACAGCAGGAACTGGGCATCGAGCGGCTTGACCAGAATGGCATCGAGGCCGCCGGTGCGGACCATCTCAGCCAGTTCCGAGGCACTCGGCATGAAGAAGGCCTGCACGATCGAGTTGATCACCAGCCCGGTGGCGACGAAGGCAAAGAAGGGCTCCCGCGACCAGCCACTGCCCCGGCCGATCTCCGGCGTGAAGGAGAAGATCAGCAGGTAGAAGGCGAGATTCATCGACATCCAGCCAAGGCCGGTGACGCACTCCAGCAGAAAGTTCGCCCGGAAGGTCATGTCCCGCACCAGGCAGGCCCGGGCAAAGGTGCCAAAAATCGTGAGGTAGCGATTCA
>CALAZQ010000018.1 GCA_937926325.1 uncultured Planctomycetaceae bacterium
TCATCCTGGCGCCGAAGGTGAAGGCGCTGCTGGCCGACTATTGGACGCGGTATCGCAACCACGAGTTCGTCACCTACGACTGACAGCCCTCAGAAGAAACAGCCGTCCCATGCGTTTGAATGCCACCACCGTTGTTGTGCCGATCGACTTTTCCAGTGAGTCACCGCGGGCAATCGCGGCGGCGTTGGACGTTGTCGCCCAGCCGGAACAGCTGCATCTTGTCCATGTGATGCCGCCGCTGGAGACGATGTCGCCCGGCTTTCTGGTTGGCGAGATCACCGAGGAGTCACGCCGGCAGAAGGTGACTGCGGCCCTTCACAAGCTGGCGGCCGATGCCGGAGCCGGCGAAGCGACGCTGGTGGCCCTGATCGGCACCCCGGGCCTCGAGATCACCGACTATGCCCGCCGACAACAGGCCGACCTGATTGTGATCCCATCGCACGGCTATCACGGCCTGAAGCGGCTGTTCCTCGGCAGCGTCGCCGAGCGGGTGATCCGGCATGCCAGCTGCAACGTGCTGGTCGTCCGGCGGAGCGACGCCGAGTAGCAGGCGGCGGACGTTCTCCACGGCTTGCTTGGTCACTCAAAGGTGACCAGTTCCTCCACGGCGTCGTCGTCCTCGAAGGGATCGAAGTCGCCATCGAGGGGGCCATAGTCAGACGCCATTGGCTGTCGCGGTCCAGCGCTGGATGGTGAGCAGGGCATTGGTGGTGAACTCCACAACAGATTCTATCGGTCAGGGCCGCCGCTGCGGAAACTGATTCGGCAGCCACCCGCCATTCCCGGCCGCTGCTTGGAATTGCCCGGTGAACTTTTTATGTTCGACAGTTCCGCTGCTGCGGTTCGCCCGCCAAGCGGTGAACGCCGCAGCCACGCTGCCCGTTTTCGTCCACCAGAAAGATTCTCATGTCGACTGCCAGCCCCGCTGCCCCGGACACCCAAGACCCCTGGTTTCAGGACCGCTTTGCCGAGCGGATCGGAGGGGCTGGCTATGGCAAGGGCACCGAGGTCTACAAGTTCGAGCTGATCAAGCGGGCCAAGCGGCAGGCCCTTGCCGATCATCCCGAGCGGAAGATGCTCGACTTTGGGATCGGCGAAAACGACGAGATGGCCCCGGAGAGCGTGCGGGCGGTGATGCGGCGGGAGATCGACCGGCCGGAGAACCGCGGCTACGCCGACAACGGCATCGCGGCGTTCAAGGAGGCGGCCGCCGCCTTCATGCAGCGGGAGTTCGGCGTGGAACTCGATCCGGTCAAGGAGGTCAACCACTGCATCGGCTCGAAGACCGCCTATGCGATGCTGCCGGCGGCCTTCATCAATCCCGGGGATGTGACCCTGATGACGGTGCCGGGCTATCCCGTCGCCGGCACCGCTACCCGCTGGTTCGGTGGCGAGGTCCACAAACTGCCGCTGGTGCCTGAGCACGACTTTCTTCCCGACCTCGACGGCATTCCGGCTGAGGTGCTCGCCCGGACCAAGCTGCTGGTGCTCTGCTATCCCAACAGCCCGACCGGCAAGACCGCCACCCGGGCCTTCTATGAAAAGGTGGTCGACTTCGCCCGGGCCAACCGGATCATCGTGATCCAGGACGCCGCCCACATGATGCTCTCCTATGACGACGAGCCGCTGTCGTTCCTGTCGGTGCCCGGAGCCAAGGAGGTGGGCGTCGAGGTTCACTCGATGTCAAAGGGCTTTCACATGATCGGCTGGCGGCTGGGCTGGGTCTGTGGCCATGAAAAGCTGGTCCAGGCCTTCGCCGATGTGAAAGACAACTGCGACTCCGGCCAGTTCATCGCCATCCAGAAGGCGGCGGCGGCGGCCCTGGCCGACCCTGAGATTCCCCGGCAGGTGCGGGAGAAGTACCGGCGGCGGCTGGAGAAGCTGGTTGGCGTGCTGCGGGCGGTCGGCTTTGAGTGCGAGATGCCTGGCGGTACCTACTTTCTGTATACGAAGAGCCCCAAGGGGGCCGGTGACCGGGTCTTTGCCAACGCTTCGGAGGCAGGGCAGTTCCTGATCAAAGAGCTGTCGATCTCGACCGTGCCCTGGGACGACTGTGGGGCCTTCACCCGGTTCTCGGTCACCTATGAGGCCGAGGACGAGGCGGCGGAGGACGACCTGATGGCCGAACTCCATAGCCGCCTTTCAGGGGCCCGGCTGAAGTTCTGAGCCGGCGGCGGTGGAACCGCCGGGACATGTTTCACGAACGGGCCAACGGCCTCAGGCCGCTTCCGACTCGCTGTCCCCGAGCAGCCTTTCGAGTGCCTCGATGCCGCCGGCCTGATCGGCGAGCTGCTGGAGTCGCTCCATTTCGGAGAGGCCGTCTGCCGGGGCTGCCGTCGGGCCGCCGTCAATCAGGGACAGGTCAACCACGCCGGTCTCCATCGCCTGGCGAACGAGGGTGTCAGCCTCCATGATCGCCTTCATCAGGGTTTCGATGACCCGACCGAACTGATTGACAGTGAGCGGAGCATCCTCGAGAGGCAGCTCGATGTTGGGTCGAATCTCACCATCTTCGGGATCGTAGTCGAAACGAATCACCTTCCGACGACCTTGAAAGGCCAGCAGCGACTCGAACACCGCCCCCTGGTGGGAGCAGGCCTTGATGTTCCAGGCACAGGGGGCGCTGGCAATGATGAATTCACCGCCCTCCTTCAGTTCGACCA
>CALAZQ010000019.1 GCA_937926325.1 uncultured Planctomycetaceae bacterium
GTACAACGACGGGCTGACGCTTCAGGAAATGGCTATCCTCCTGAGGGCCGAGGCCGACGGCGCTGTGGACTTACCGCAGCCGCTGCTAGCTCGCGTCCCGCAACTTCTGGAAGACTGCGGTAGCCGGCCGCTAACCCACCCGGTTTCAACGCCTTTGTACTCGGAGCCATTCATGGGCCCCTCTGGCAAGCGGGTGCCGCGGTCGAGCCGGCCGGTGCGGATGGTCTGGCACCCGTGGGCCATCGACTGCGCCGCGCGCTGGCTGGCCCGCTGCGAGCGTTACGGTGCGCCGCACGACGAAGCCGTGCGGACGCGGCGCGTCCTCGGCCATCTTGTTCTGGACCTCGGCGACGGGGCGGTCGCCGAAGCGCAAGCCGGCTTCACTTACGTCAGTGCGGAAGCCCTGATCGGCCTGGAGCTGGTGGCAGGACCGTAGTGTTCCGCCACACCACATTTTTGAGGGGCGTCGGGCACCCGGATTGGTCCCGTCGATTCTGTTGTGGCCGACCAGTAGTCGTGCGCCTCATCCGATTTGGTCGGTGACAACTTCCAAACGTCGCCGAACGCCCCGATTGACTGACGTTCTCCCCGTTTCTTGATCCATCCGGGATGTTAGTGTTTTTGACCTTGGCACCACCAGAAAGGGTGGGTTTTTGGATGGCAAAGAAGAACTTTTCGGAAGAGCAGATCGCGTTCGCTTTGAGGCAGGCCGAGTCCGGCACTTCGGTGGCTGAGGTCATCCGGAAGCTCGGCATCAGCGAGCAGACTTTTTACCGATGGAAGAAGCGGTTTGCTGGGCTTGGCGTTGCCGAGTTGCGACGGCTTCGGACCTTGGAGGAGGAGAACAAGAAGCTGAAGCAGTTGGTTGCGGACCTGAGCCTCGACAAAAAGATGTTGCAGGACGTGCTCTCAAAAAAACTTTGAGGCCCGCAGTTAAGCGTGTTCTGGTGCAGGAAGTACAGGTAGCGTATCGCGTTGCTGAGCGTTGGGCGTGCCGCGTTTTGCGGTTTTCCCGAGCAACCTGCCGTTATCGGAGCAAGCGTGATCCGCGGGCCGAACTTCGCGTTCGACTTCGAGACTTGGCGACGAGCAGAGTGCACTATGGTTATCAAAGGCTCTGGGTGCTCCTGCGGCGTGAAGGATGGATGGTAAACAAGAAGCTTGTCTACAGGCTGTACTGCGAAGAAGGTCTGGGAATCCGGCGGTGAAAGCCACGTCGGCGCAAGAGCGTTCAGGTCCGGGAGGCTCGGCCGCCAACCGGACAGCCAAATGAGAGCTGGAGTATGGACTTCATGGCGGATCAGCTGGTCGGCGGGCAGCGGTTTCGGCTGCTGACGTTAGTCGATAACCATAGCCGTGAGAGCCTGGCCATTGAGGTCGGCCAGCGGCTGACTGGAGACGATGTCGTGCGGGTCTTGGAGCATGTGACTGCCGAGCGTGGCACACCGCAAAGTATTAAAGTCGACAACGGCCCGGAGTTCGTCTCCAAGAGCTTGGATATGTGGGCATACTTAAACGGTGTGAAGCTCGACTTCAGTCGACCAGGAAAGCCCACGGATAATGCATTGATCGAATCATTCAACGGCAGGCTTCGCGACGAGTGCTTGAACCAGCACTGGTTCTTGTCGCTTGATGAAGCTCGCGCCGTGACAGAAGCATGGAGGGAGGACTACAATCGAGTTCGTCCGCATGGTGCTCTGGGCAACCGGACACCGTCGGAGTTCGCGCGGCCGTTATCTGGGCATGCCCAGATAACGGCCCTGCATGGCTAACAACCCGGCTGGTATCAAGTTGGGAGCGGCGTCGGCCCACCTCATGACTCACTTCAAGGAATCGAGATTTCAATCGGATCAGTCTGGGACCCAACCTCAATTTCCAGTCCGCTCGTTTGCGGATCTGCGTACTTGCCCGGCACGAGATTCTCGTAATCCCCATCGGCGAAAGAAACCGATGCCACAGTTTCTTCGTCGCCCCTTTGCTCTTCGGCAGAAGCTTTTTTCAAGTCGTTTGTCCGCAGTTGACCGGAGCACCTGTTTGACTACGGCCACGCGATAGCGGCCGGGAATCACGCCATCCGTCGCGCCAAAGGTTCCCAGCGAAAACCCTCCGTCATCCGCTGTCACAGCAAAAGACGGGCGGCCCCCATTCACTGGCACAAGCGTCACACTCGCTCCGTCCAGTGGCTTCCCGCCAAGGGTCACACGACCAATGGCATCAACGCGGGCGGGCCGACTATAGCCACAACCGCAGACCAATGAGTTCCAGACAAGATACATGACAACGATCACTGCCCGGTGGTGCATGACAGTTTATCCTCAAAAGCTCGGAATGGGCCTGACCCCCTCCCCAAATCCTGATCCAGTTCTTGTGAGAGAATCCTCGTGCCCCGATAGGGGCTTGAAAGGGTTCTCAGATGAAGAAGCGACGCAGTACAGAGCAGATCGTGGGCCTGCT
>CALAZQ010000020.1 GCA_937926325.1 uncultured Planctomycetaceae bacterium
CGGCAGGCCCTCGAGGATGCCCGGCGAGCCCGGGATGACCTGGCCGAAAAGCCGCCAGAAATCATGGTGATGCGGGAACTGGCTGAGCCGAAGCAGGCCTACGTGCTCAACCGGGGTGACTATGACAAGCGGGGCGAACCGGTCGGCCCGGCAACCCCGGCGGTGCTGCCTCCCTTTCCTGCCGACCAGCCCCGCAACCGGCTCGGCCTGGCCCGTTGGCTGATCGATCCTGACCATCCGCTGCTGGCCCGCGTGACTGTCAACCGCATCTGGCAGTCGCTCTTTGGCCAAGGGCTGGTGCGGAGCGCTGAGGACCTTGGCAGTCAGGCGACCCGGCCCGAATATCCCGAACTGCTCGACCTGCTGGCCTGGAGGTTTTCCCATCCCGTGGCCGAGGGGGGCCTCGGCTGGGATGTAAAGGCTTTGCTGAAATTCATCATGACCTCACAGGTCTACCGGCAGCGAAGCATTGCCGATGCCAAGACGATGGCCGATGATCCTCTCAACACCTGGCTCGCTCGGGGGCCACGCCACCGACTGCCGGCTGAGATGATCCGCGACGGCCTGCTGGCGGCCTGCGGCCTGCTGGTGGAAAAGCGGGGCGGCCCGCCGGTGAAGCCCTACGATCTGGCCGACTCCTTCAAGCCGGAGAAGGCGGGCAGTGGGGAGGCCCTCTACCGCCGTAGCCTCTATACCTATTGGCGGCGGAGCGGACCGGCACCGGTGCTGGAGGCCTTTGATATGCCCAACCGGGTGGTCTGTGTCGCCAAGCGCGACACCACCAACACGCCGCTGCACGCCTTCGTGCTGTTCAACGGGCCGCAGTTTGTCGAGGCGGCCCGGGTGCTGGCCGAAACGCTGCTGACTGAAGCTGCCGGTGATGCCGATGCCGCCGCGGTTGAAGGGTTTTACCGGCTCACCAGCCGCCGGCCGGACGACGAAGAGCAGCAGATTCTCAGCCGGATGGTTGCCGATCAAAGAACCTGGTACGGGGCGCACCCCGACGAGGCGAACAAACTGCTGGCGGTCGGCCAGCGACCGCGGAACGCACAACTGCCGGAAGTCGAAACGGCCGCCCTGGCAGCAGTTCTCTCCGGACTGTTGGCCCATGACGAAAGTGTGGTGAAGCAATGACGCAGCAACCGACGACACCGCAACCTGCCGCGACGATTCAGAGCCGGCGGCAATGGCTGGGCCAATTTGGCATGGGGCTGGGTGGCCTGGCCCTGGCCGAGATGCTCGGCAGCACCGCAGAGGCGGCCAGCACGCCGGGGGTGCTCAAGACGCTGCATCATGCCCCCAAGGCCAAGCGGGTGATCTATCTGTTCCAGTCGGGTGGCCCGTCACAGCTCGACCTGTTTGATCACAAGCCGCTGCTGCTTGAGCAGACCGGCCAGCAGCTGCCCGACAGCGTGCGGGGCGGCCAGCGGCTGACCGGCATGTCGGGCAACCAGAGTTCGATCCCGCTGGTCG
>CALAZQ010000021.1 GCA_937926325.1 uncultured Planctomycetaceae bacterium
TGGCTGACTCTGCCGGCTGGCGAACCTAGACTGCCTGAGAGAGCTTTGCGGCAGGTCGCGGCAAGCTACCCCCTGCCCGCTTGCAAGCACCCGCCTGCCCGCTTCCATACAACCCTGAAGGCACGCGCCCCATGCCCGAAGAATTCCGCATTGAAATCCCGAAGTTCGACCCCCGCTGGGGCCGGTCGCTGGTGTCGCTGGCGGCCATCGTAGTAGCCGGGTTCGCGGTCCTTTCCAGTGGTGTCTATTCCGTCGGCACCGAAAGTGTCGGGGTGATTCAGCGGTTTGGCCGCTATGTCGGCACGGTCGACCCCGGCCTGCGATTCAAACTGCCGCTGGGCATTGATCGCGTCACCATCCTGCCGGTCAAGCGGCAGCTGAAGATGGAGTTTGGCTTCGGCACCGGCGGAGCGACCGACCAGTTTCAGATGTCGCGGGAGCAGGACCGCGAGGCCGACATGGTGACCGGCGACTTAAACGCCGCCCACGTCGAGTGGGTGGTGCAGTACGAGATCAGCGACCCTGAGCAATATCTGTTCAACCTTCGCGAGCCGGCTGCCACCCTGCGTGACCTGGCCGAAAGTGTCATGCGGGAGGTGGTCGGCGACCGCACCGTCGATGAGGTGCTGACGATCGGCCGGCAGGGCATCGAGAACGCCGCCATCGCCAAGCTGACCGGGCTGGTGCAGGAACTGGAGATGGGCCTGCGAGTCCAGCAGGTGCAGCTGAAGAACGTCCATCCACCCTCGGCCGTGCAGGCCTCGTTCGACGAGGTCAACCGGGCCCAGCAGGAACGCGAGGAGATGATCAACCGGGCCAACGGTGAATACAACAAAGTCGTGCCGCGGGCTCGGGGTGAAGCCGAGCGAAAAATTCAGGAAGCCGAAGGCTATGCCGTGAAGCGGGTCAACGAGGCCCAGGGCGACGTGGCCCGGTTCTCCGCCCTGCTTGAGCAGTATGAAAAGTCACCCGATGTCACGCGGCAGCGGCTCTACCTTGAGACCATCAGCGAGATCCTGCCCAAGCTCGGCAGCAAGGTGATTCTGGACGCCGACGTGCAGCAGTTTTTGCCGCTGATGAACCTGCAGCAGTTCAAGCCGGAGAAGAAGCGATGAGCCCCATGCCGATCAACCATCCCGCCCTCGTCTTCGCCCGTCGCGTCGGCGACCTGCTGCTCTCACCCGCCGGCCTTGCGCTGGCCGTGCTGCTGGCGATTGTCGTCTTTGGCTGTGCCTACACCGTCGATCAGACCGAGCAGGTGGTGATCACCCAGTTCGGCCGGCCGGTGGGTGATCCGATCAACGCCGTCGGCTCGGACTCTGGGGCCGGGCTGCACTTCAAAATTCCCTTTATGCAGACGGCTAATCGGTTCGACAAGCGAATTCTCGAATGGGACGGCCAGCCCAGTGAGATGACCACCCGCGACAAACTCTATGTGGTGGTCGATACCTTCGGCCGCTGGCGGATTGCCGACCCACTGAAATATTTCCAGAGCCTGCGGGATGAACGCAGTGCCCTGTCCCGGCTGGATGACATCATCGGCAGTGAGACCCGCAACGTGATCGCCCGGCACGACCTGATCGAGGTGGTGCGATCAGACAAAGAACGTGAGCCCGAGCAGGACGCACTGCTGGCGGAGTCGGGCGGCACGATTGGCAACCTGCCGCCCATTCGCATCGGCCGGCACAAGCTGGAAGATGAGATTTTGGCAGCCGCCTCGCCGAAGGTCGGTATCTGGGGCATCGAACTGCTCGATGTGAAGATCAAGCGGCTCAACTACAAGCAGGGCGTGATCGAGAAGATCTATGACCGGATGAAGTCTGAGCGATTGCAGATTGCCGAACGGTTCCGCTCAGAGGGTGCTGGTGAAGCAGCCAAGATCGACGGTAAACGCGAACGTGAACTGCAGCAGATTGAGTCGGATGCCTACCGGCAGGTCGAGGAGATCCGCGGCA
>CALAZQ010000022.1 GCA_937926325.1 uncultured Planctomycetaceae bacterium
CACCAGCGGGCCGGCCATCACCAGGGTCTCTTTGTTGGCCAGCGCCACCGGCTTACCGGCGGCTACCGCGGCCCAGGTGCTGGCCAGCCCGGCGGCACCGACGATCGCCGAGACCACCTGGTCGATCTCCGGTGCGGCCACCAGATCAGCCAGTCGCTCTGCCCCAACCACCAGTTCGGTCCCCGGCGGCAGGGCCGCCGGGCCGATCGATGCGGCTGCCGTCGGATCGGTCACCACCAGCCAGCGGGGCCGGCAGGCCGCGGCCTGCTCCAGCAGCGGACCAACACTGCGGTGGCCACAGAGCAGGCTTGCGGTGAACCGCCCCTCGGAGGCTGCAATCACCTCGAGCGTGCTGCGGCCGATGCTGCCGGTAGAGCCGAGCACCGCCACCCGCCGGGGCCGGTCGGCAGGTGCCGCGGGGCGGTCAAGTGGCATCATGGACGAATCAATCAAAGGGGAAACTGGTAACAGGAACCGGCCGCTGAATGCCTTGAAAGTGTATGCCGCAGCCCCCCGCGATGCTATCGAAGCCGTTTGTCGGCGGCCTGTCGGCGGCCTACTATGGAAAGCTTGAGCGAGTGAATAATTCAGAGGTCGGGCAACGGGAACGCATGACTCAGAAAAATAAAGATCGAGATTTGGGGAAACGTGGTGGCGACCGGAAACAGTCGTTTGGCGGCTCGAACCTCATCTGGACGCTGATCGCCGTTGCCGTGGCGGGCCTGTTCGCCGCCAGCCTGTTCGGTGGCAGTCAGGAAGTGCAGCTCTCGTACAGCGACCTGGAACGGCTGATCCGGGCGGCGGGAGAACGGCAGGACCCCAGCGGCCCCCCCCGGTTTGTCGAGGTCGTTACCGGCAAGACACCCGATGGTTCATCGGTGGTCTCCCGATTCAGCTCGATTGACGCGGTCGTCATCGGGGCCTTCGAAGTGACCGGCACGGTGCGAAAGGTGCCGCCGCGGGTGAGTGAGGGCCGGGGACCGCTGCGGCCGCTCGATGATGGCCGGCTGACCGCTGACGGGGCCGGCCCCGGTGAAAAGGTCAGGTTCCGGACGGCCAAGCTGCCGAGTGAAAACTCGGAGGGCCAACTCTCAAAGCTGCTCGATGCCAACAAGGTTGACTACCGCTACGAAGACCCGCCCAGCCCCTGGCGAAACTGGATGCCGATGCTGGTGCTGACCGGCCTGTTTGCGCTGGCCTTCTTCCTGATGATCCGCCGGGTCGGTGGGGCCGGCAGCCCGATGGCGTTTGGCCGCAGCCGCGGCAAGATGTATGCCCAGGAAGACCTCGGTATCACCTTTGATGATGTCGCCGGTATCGACGAGGCGGTGGAGGAACTTCGCGAAGTGGTGGAGTTCCTGCGGAGCCCTGAAAAATACCAGGTGCTCGGCGGCCACATTCCCAAGGGAGTGCTGCTGGTCGGCCCCCCCGGAACCGGCAAGACGTTGCTGGCCAAGGCGATCGCCGGTGAGGCGGGCGTGCCCTTTTTCGGGCTCTCGGGCAGCGACTTTGTCGAGATGTTCGTCGGGGTCGGGGCCGCCCGGGTGCGGGACATGTTTCAGCAGGCCACCCAAAAAAGTCCCTGCATCATCTTCATCGACGAACTCGATGCCCTCGGCAAGACCCGCGGCTCGAGCGTGGTGGGTGGCCACGATGAACGGGAGCAGACCCTCAACGCGCTGCTGGTCGAGATGGACGGCTTCGGCAGCAACTCGGGGGTGATCGTGATGGCCGCCACCAATCGGCCGGAGACGCTCGACCCGGCCCTGCTGCGGCCTGGCCGTTTCGATCGGCATGTGCTGGTCGACCGCCCCGACGTTCGCGGCCGTGAGGCGATCCTGCGGGTGCATGTGCTCAATGTGAAGCTCGACCCGCGGGTCAATCTCGAGCACATTGCCCGGATCACCTCCGGCTTCTGCGGGGCCGATCTGGCCAATCTGGTCAATGAGGCGGCCCTGCTGGCCGCCCGCAACGACAAGTCCTCGGTCGGCATGGATGAGTTCAACGAGGCTGTCGAGCGGGTGACGGCGGGGCTGGAAAAGAAGAAGCGGGTGATCCACGAGGACGAAAAAAAACGGGTGGCCTATCACGAGGCGGCCCATGCCCTGGTCGCCTACTCACTGCCCAACACCGACCCGATCCACAAGGTGTCGATCATTCCGCGGGGGCTGGCAGCCCTCGGCTACACCATGCAGCGGCCCGAGGACGATCGCTACCTGCTGACCCAGAGCGAACTTGAGAGCCGCATCCAGGTGCTGCTGGCCGGGACGATCGCCGAAGAGATGGTCTACGACGATGTCTCAACCGGTGCCCAGAATGACCTCGAGCGGGCCAGTGAGATCGCCCGCTCGATGGTGATGGACTATGGCATGAGCCGGCTGGGCCGGGTGAACTACCGCGAAAGCCAGCGGTCGCCGTTCTTGACCGGCGGCGGCGCCGACCTGGGAGCTGCCCGGAGCCACAGCGAAGAGACCGCCCGGGAGATCGACGAAGAGGTACGGCGGATCATCGACACTTCGATCGAGCAGGTCCGCCAGATTCTGGAGACCCGCCGGGCCTCGCTGGAGGCGGTCACCAGCCGGCTGATCGAGGCGGAGGTGATTGACGGCCTCGACCTCAAGGAAATCGTCGAGACCACCAGCGGCAAGCCACAACTGGTGCCCGGCACCGCAGCCGAACGTCGGGCCGGCGCCACCAAGCCAGCCGCTGACACCGAGGCCGAGCCACCGGCCGACGCCGCCGGCCAATAGCCGGCGGCCCAACCGGCACAACCGGTGTCTCCTGCCTTATCGCGCAGGCGGCTGCAGCCGGGTGATCAGCCTGGCCGATTTTCTTGATGGACCAGAGGCTGGCGGACAGCCCCTGGCAGCAAGGAACGTTGAGGCTTGGTGAGATCACCATGTGGAAGAGTCTGTTTCTGGCAGTCGGAATTTTTGCCACGCTTGTCGGCATCGAACTACTATTCATTGACTCTGCCGTGATCGTGCCGCTGACCGGTGGCGGCAGCCGGACCGTTGCGGCCCCGGAGTGGGCCCCCTGGCTGCTGATTTCGGTCGGGGCGGTCACCATTTTGAACCTCTGCACCCTGCCTCGGGGGCTGATCAAGGAGTGAGTCGGCCGTCGCGAGAGGGGCATGCATGCGATCGCCCACCTACCGCACGCCATGACCACCACGCAAACCCAGCCTGACCGCGACACGGTGCTCTACGACGGCCAGTGCCGGTTCTGCCGCAGCCAGATCGGGATCTTGCGGCGGCTCGACTGGTGGCGCCGGCTACAGTTCACCTCCTTGCATGACCCGAGTGTGGCGGCGGACTTTCCCGAGATTCCGCTGGCCCGGTTGCACGACGAGATGGTGGTGGTGGACCGGACCGGGCGGGCCCGTGGCGGCGCTGAGGCGGTCCGCTACCTGTCGCGGCGGTTGCCTCCGCTCTGGCCGCTGGCGGTGCTGCTGCACATTCCCGGGTCGCTGCCGCTCTGGCGGTGGCTTTACGCCTTTGTGGCCAAGCGGCGACTGCTGATTGCCGGCCGCTGTGACGACGGCAGCTGCCGGCTGCCGTAGCGTCAGCGGCTGTTGGTCACTCTTCAGTGCGGCCGAAGAACATCAGGTGCTGCCAGGGCAGCTTGTCGAACTCGCGCACCAGTGTGAAGCCGTTGGGCTCGAGTTCACGCTTGACCTGGGCCTTGGTCATCTTGTGCAGCGGCTTGATCGGCACGGCCGGATCCTCACCGCGAAACTCCGCCAGCACAATCTGGCCGGTGGGCCGCAGGCTTTCACGAATCCGGGCCAGCATCAGTTCGGGGTGCGAGAACTCGTGGTAGACATCGACGCAGAAGACGAGATCCACGGCGTCTGCCGGCAGCCGCGGATCGATCACCGTGCCGAGGACCGGCCGGATGTTGAAGAGCTTGGCCTGCCGGGCTCGGGCGACGAGCAGCCGCAGCATTTCGGGCTGGATATCGACGGCGTAGACAATCCCTTCGGGTCCGACCCGACGGGCCAGTTCCAAGGTGTAAAAACCGTTGCCACAGCCCAAGTCGCAGACAGTCTGGCCGGGCTTGATCTCGAGTGCCTCCAGCAGCATCCGGCAGTCTTCCTCCCGCTGCCGGCTCTCCCGGACGAGCCAGGGGGCCCCCGTGTAGTGCATCGTCTGGGCGATTTCCCGGCCCTGGTAGTGCGTCCGCGGCGGCGGGATTTCAGCACTGCGATCGATCCGCAGGTCGATCTGGAGCGGCCGGAGCGGACGGTCCGGTGTGGGCTCGGCAGCGGCGGCAACGCCTGCCAGCACAACCAGCAGGCCGAGAGCAGCGAAGCGAATCGGACGGGTAGTACTTCTCATACTGAAGAGTCTACCGCCGCCGCACCGCGGCCCGCCAATCGGTCGGTCAAGCGGCGTCGTAGCGGGGCTGTTCCAGCAGCGGTACGCCGGCGACATCAAAGCAGCTGACGATCGTGATGCCGCAGCGGCTGGCGTAGCCGGCCAGCTGCTCGCGATCGACCAGAATCGTCTTGCCGGCCTCGATGGCCAATACCCGCGCCCCGGCGGCGCGGATCGACTGCAGCGTGCCGATGCCGATGGTCGGCATGTCAAACCGTTCATCCTGCTGCGGCTTGGCCACCTTCACCACCGTCATGCCTCCGGAGCGGCAGAGCTGCCCGGCGCGTTTGATGCAGGCGTCGGTCCCCTCGATTGCCTCCAGGGCCAGCGGAGCCCGGTTCTTCACCACCACCGTCTGGCCGATATCGAGCCGGCCCAGCTCTTTGGCCAGCTTCCAGCCAAAGGCGACGTCGGCCATCCGCTGCTTCGAGAGGGGCCGGCCGGCCAGCACGCCGCCAGTGGCCAGCAGCTCAGGAGCGAAGTCGGTCGCCGGGCAGATTCGCACCCCCGCCCGCTCGAAGGCGGAGGCGATCGCCCCGAGCAACGAGTCGTCGCGGTTGTCCTTCCGTCGACTGACGACATGGGGCCAGAAGGTCTTCAGGCCCCGCCAGTCGGGCAGGTGCCGCAGCCAGCCGAAGCGACGGAAGAGTTTTTTCTTGTGAATCTTGCCGGCCATCGTCGCCCGCAGGACGCCATGCTGCCTGAAGAAGTCGATCGCCTTGCCGATCTCGGCCACGCCCACCTCACCGTAGACATCGGCCAGCGGCTCCAGTGACTCTTCAGCATGGTGCCGGATGGTGAGGATGGCCACCCGGCCGCCCCGGCGGCGGATCGCCTCGGCCGTGGCAATCGGGAACCGGCCCCAGCCGGCCAGAATGCCGATCAGTTCACCGTCGAGCGACGGCTCTGCAACAAAAGCAGGTGAAGGTGCCACAGCGTTCATCGACGTGCCGCTTTCACTCCCACCTTCTCAGGCAGCCCGCCAGGTGGTGTCACGACGATCGCCGGCACTGGCCTGCTCGAGCTCTTCAACCCGCTTGAGCAGCTGCTTGACCTGCTTCCGCATCTCCGGCAGCTTCGTCATCGACGCCAGCTGAAGCTTGCGTTCCTTCAGATCGATGGCCGGCTCGCCCAGCACCGTCGTCTTGGCCGGCACGTCATTTGAGACACCCGAGCGGGCACCGAGCACCGCCCCGTCGCCGATATGGATGTGATCCCGCAGGCCGCACTGGCCTGCCATGATCACCCACTCGCCGGTGCTGGTACTGCCGGCGACACCGACCTGCGAGCAGATCATGTTGTGGCTACCGATGCGGCAGTTGTGGGCAATCATCACGAGGTTGTCGATCTTGGTGCCACTGCCGATGGTGGTCGGGCCGTAGGTTCCCCGGTCGATAGTGGTGCCGGCCCCGACCTCAACCCGGTCGCCCAGCTCCACCCAGCCGAGCTGGGCGGAGAGTTCCAGCCCATCAGCAGCTGGCTTGTAGCCAAAGCCGTAGGCCCCGAGCACGGCCCCGGCATGGATGATGCAGTCGCGGCCGACGACGGTGTCTTCGTAAAGGACGGCATTGGCAAAGATGGTGGTGCCCGGGCCGATCCGGCAGCCGGCGGCCAGCCGTGCCCCGGCATGGATGGTGACGCCCTCAGCCAGTTCGACGTCGGGGCCGATCACTGCCAGCGGATGGACTTCGACATCACCTGCCAGGCGGGCCGACGGATCGACCACCGCCTGCGGGCTGACCCCGTGGCGATGCTGGGAGCGGGCGGGCCGGAAATGCCTGACCACGGTCGCGAACGCCGCGTGAACGTCGGCCACTTCGATGGTCGGTCGGTCCTGCGGGCCGGCTCCTTCTGGCACGATCGCCGCGCCAGCCTGGCTCTTGGCAAGGCTCGGCAGCCGGTCGAGGGCATCGACCAGCGTGATCGCCGCTGGCGTGGCCGTTTCGAGCGTGGCAGCGGCCGCAATCTCGCAGCCGTCCGTGTCGGGCCCGACCAGCCGGCCACTGACGAGTTCGGCGATTGTGGTAAGTGGAACCGGCATGACAACACCTCCCTCGGCGCGCGGACGTTTCGCGGCCTCCGCCGACCGCGGCGGCGGAAGGTTAGGGAGTTGACGACTGCCCCGCAAGGCCGGCAGAGACCGAGAAAAAGGCTCAAAATGCCAATCCTGTTCAGCACAAGATGCGCTGCCCTGATTTTGCAACGCTGCTGTCGATTTTCGTTCTCCCTCTCCCGCTGGG
>CALAZQ010000023.1 GCA_937926325.1 uncultured Planctomycetaceae bacterium
TGACGCCATCATCAGCAGCGTGATCGGCCAACTGACCTGGCCAAACACTCCACGACCCGCGGTATGCTCAGACAAAAGGAACAACGCTGCGGGGGTGAACAGAAGCAGCGTCTCGACCGTCAGCGAAGACAGGGCGGAGAGCGAGGTTTTTTTCTTGGCCAGGCCGTAGAGGCAGAACGAGCCGGCCAGAAACAATGCGATCCACGGGAAACGCTGGTACTGGCCCGCGAGGAAGACTACGCCCACCGCGGCAATCGCAACCGCCGCCCACTGCAGCGGCCGCAGCCGTTCGCCGAGCAGCACCACTCCCAGCAGCACGCTGAGCAGCGGGTTAAGGAAATAGCCGAGGCTGCTCTCAATCATCCGCCCGTTGGTAATTGCCCAGACGAAACCGAGCCAGTTGGCACCCACGAAGACCGCCGCCAGCGCCTGACGAAAAAGCCGCTGTGGCGATCTGAAAACAGCCCACAGCTCCGCCCCGTGCCCCGTCAGTGTGGCCAGCGGCAAAAGGACCAGCGTCGACCAGCAGACACGATGGGCCACCAACTGCGGTGCGGGAATTGTGTCAAGCTGCTTCCAGAAGACAGGCAGGACGCCCCAGAGGATGAACGCGGCAGCAGCATAGAGGTAACCGGTGGCCCCGGTGGTGGGCAGACGCGGGGATGGTGAGGACTGACCCAATGGTTTGTCTAATCTGAGGAGCAGGCTTTTCGTGGCAGCCTGGGTTGAATTCGCCGCGAACGCTGCGTGTTACTGACTGCCATCGTGGGCCCGCGCCGCATTGTCCGGCTCGGCTTCGACAAAGATCGGCACGAGTCCCTCGTCGAGCATCCTCTGGGACACACCAAGTCGGCTGAACCGTGCCATGAAATTTCCAAGATCGGGTGGGGAACGCTACGTGGTCGACCCGTTGGCCAGCGACGTCAGGCCGAGTGTTTCATCGGCGGCCCGTGAGGCCCGCTCGAAGAGCGCGGCATTCTCCGGCAGCTTCAGGTCTTCGTCGTAGACGGGGATCATCCGCTTCATGCGGGCCTGTCCCTCGGCCGTGGCCAGCAGGTGAGGCAGGCAGGTCTTGATCGTCTCGACCGCGATGTTCACCGCCACTGAAGCGCCCGGCGAGGCGCCGAGCAGCGCCGCCAGCGATTTGTCATGCGCGGCAAAGACCTCCGTGCCGAAATAGACGGCGCCGCGGTCGGCCTTTTTGATCGTCTGCACGCGGATGCCGGCCTCCACGAGCCGCCAGTCGGCCGTGCGGGCGCGAGGATAGAAAATCCGCAGCGCCTCCATGCGGGTCTCCATGCTTTGCAGTGCCTGCCCGACGAGATACTGCACGAGCGGGCGGTTCTTGACCGCCGCCCGCAGGAGCGTGGTGAGATTGTCGGGCCGGAGCGACCCCGGCAGGTCGGTCCAGCGGCCGGTTTCTTTGAGAAACTTCGTCGTCCACGAGCCGAACGGGCCAAAGAGCAACTGCCGCCGGCCGTCGAGTCGTCGAAGGTCGAGATGCGGGGCGCCAAGGCTCGGTGACGACGGCGGCGTGGCCCCGTAGACCTTGGCCTCGTGCCGGGCCGCGAGCGTTTCGTCGTCGCTCACGAGCCATTGGCCGCCAATGGGAAATCCACCCAGCCCCCGGGCCTCTGGCAGGCCGGTCGATTGCAACAGCGGCAGGCTGCCGCCCCCGGCGCCCACGAACACGAACCGCGCCTGATGAACGAGCCGCGCCCCCGAGGCCACGTGCGTCACGGCGACCCGCCACGCGTCGTGCTCCCGCCGCAGTCCCGTCACGCGGCAGCCGGTCGCGACCTCGCATCCTTCCTGTGCGCTGAGCCAGCCGAGGAGCCGCCGGGCGAGCAGCCCGTAGTTCACCTCGGTGCCGCTGGCGACCCGCGTGGCGGCGACCCGGGCGGGTCCGCGGCCTTCCATCACGAGCGGCGCCCAGGCCTGGATCGTGGCCGGGTCGGCGGTGAACTCCATGCCGCGAAAGAAGTGGTGCCCGCTGAGCGCCGCCTGCCGCGCCTCGAGCAACGCGATGTCGGCTTCCCCCTGCACGAAGCAGATGTGCGGCAACGCATGAATGAATTCCGCCGGCTCGCCCGCCATGCCATGGGCGACCGCATGGGCCCAGAACTGCCTCGAGTGCTCGAACTGCTCGAAGATCTTCAGCGTCCGGGAGATGTTGACGCTGCCGTCCGCCTCGCGGGCGGGCGTGTAGCTCAGTTCGCAGAGCCCGGCATGGCCGGTGCCCGCGTTGTTCCAGCCATCGGAGGCCTCGCGGGCGAGGTCGGAGGTGATCTCACACACCCGGATCGTCAGCCGCGGCTCGAGTTCCTTGAGCATCGCCGCCAGGCTCGCCGACATGATCCCGCTGCCGACGAGCAGCACGTCGGTCGTTTCCGGCGGAGGGTACGACGACGATCGATTCATGAGCGCGTGGCGGACGAGTGATACGGTTGTCGACAGTCTGCGAGAGGCATGATAGCCTCTCTCGATTCCGGAGAGGAAACACGGCAGGGACCCATGGCCACGTGCCTCGCCACCGGCGGTGACGATTGCCGACAGATTGATTGGTCGCCGATCCTTTGGCCGAACCGGGGAAAACCCCACGAAGCGATGAGCAACGTAGGGCCGGATCCGGCAGCCTGACGGGAGCCACGAGCAAAGCACCTCCCTTCAGAGTCTGAGACATGATTCGTGGCGTGAGGTTCCTCTTCGACGAGCGGGGTGAGAAGTCTGCCGTGATGATCGACCTTCGACAAGGACGCGGCCTGTGGGATGACATCCTCGATGTCGCCACGGCGAGATCGCGAGAGCGTGAGCCAGCCGAAAGCCGGGCGACCGTTCGGGGCCGATTGGAGAAGGCTGGCCGCCTCAAGAAGAGGCGTCGTCGTGCATGAGGTGCGGATTGGACGTTCCGCTAAGAAGGAACCCGAGTAGCTCCCGGGCACAATCATTGAACGCGTCGCGGCGAAGAGTGAATTTTTCACTGAATAGCCTCGGCCCACTGGCTGTAAAAAGCTCAACCCGACTGGCTGCGGAAAACGATGGGTGTCCGCGAGCGGCGGTTCGGCGACGTGAACGCGGCCCTCGCCGAGGCCTGAACGTCATGGTTTTTGCTGTTTTGGCGGATATTACCGGGGCTTTGAATTCGGTAGAGTACCGGCATGCGGCAGATCATCGTCTGTGGACTGGGCCGGTTCGGACTCAACGTCATCGAGGCGTTGCGGGAGGCGGGCCGCCAGGTGACGGTGATCTCTGATGAGCAGACCTCGTCTGAGCGGCGGGAGCGGGCCGAGGCGGCCGGCGCCCGGGTGATCGACGGTGATTTTCGGTTTCCGAACGTCCGCCGTGACGCCGGTGTGCCGGCGGCGGCCGTTGTGCTGCTGACCACATCCAACGACGTCGACAACCTCGAGGCGGCCCTTGAGATTCGCGGCGAGGCCCCCGACGTGCCGGTGATCATGCGGCACTCCGAGCCCCAGTTTGCCCGCCGGCTGGAAAAGGACTTTGGCATCGCCGCAGCAATGGCCCCCGCGGTGCTGGCAGCCAGCTCATTCGTTGAGGCGGCGATGTCGGTGACGGCAGAAGAGTCGGTCCTGGTTGGCCGTGACTCCCGCATCGATGTGCCGGCCCGCCGGGTGCGGTTTGAGTTTATCGCCATCCCGCTGCTGCTACTGGCAATCTATCTGTCGGCAATCCTTATCTTTCGGCAGACCCTCGGCCTCGACTGGGTCGATGCGGCCTACTTCACCACCTCGGTGGTCACGACCGTTGGCTTTGGTGATTTCAACCTGCAGCATGCCCCCGACTGGGTGAAGATTTTCGGCATCCTGCTGATGTTCTCCGGTATCGTGCTGGTTGCCATCATTGCCTCGATGCTGACGATTTTCATTGTCTCGGGTGCGGCCAACCAGATGCGAAATGAGTTCCTGGCTCGCCGAATGCGGGGGCACGTGGTGGTCTGCGGCCTCGGGCAGGTAGGGGCGGCGATCACCCGTGACCTGCTCGCCCGCGATATTCCCGTCGTGGCCATCGATCCAGCCGCCGCTGACGAAGAGCACCGGGAACTCAACCTCCGCTGCCCGCTGATTGTGGGCGACTCCACCAAGTCGGCGGTACTCGCCCGGGCGGGGGCAGCTCGAGCTCGGGCCCTGATTGCCTGCACTTCCAACGATGCGTTGAACCTTGAGATTGGCCTGACCGCCCA
>CALAZQ010000024.1 GCA_937926325.1 uncultured Planctomycetaceae bacterium
GCTCAGGGAAGGGGCGGAAGGGAACCGGGCGGGGGCGGCGCTTGCGGCGGGGTCGAGGCGCTTCGGTCGGGGTCTCGGGCGTGATGATCCCGAGTCGGCCGGCCAGCCTCACGCACGCATCGGTGAATGAGAGGCCGTGGAACTTCCTTTCCCACTCGATCACGTCGCCGCGCTCCCCGCACCCGAAACAACGGAAAATCCGCAGCTCGGAATTCACGTTGAAGCTCGGAGTCTTCTCGTTGTGGAACGGACACAGACCCTTGTGGTTGGCACCAGACCTCCGCAACTCGACGTGCTCGCCGATCAGGTCGACGATGTCGGTCGATTCGCGAATCTCTTGGATGGTGGTGTCGGAGATCATGGGAAAGGGGAGAACAGGTCATTAGCCTTGAAGTTTTTGGAGCACGATCTTGCAAATCTCGATCTGCTTGCCGACCGAATACCCATTGCTTATTCCAGTCTCGATTTGATCATTCATTTGTTGCAGGGTGATTCCGATTTCGGCGCACATCGCATCCACAAAATCCAACTTGTCGCGTTCATCCATCCAATCCTCAAAAAACTCGCCGAAGATTTCCCAAATTGCATCGGCATGAGAAAGGCTAATAAGGCAGTGCTGACCAACCTGCTCCTCGCTGGGAGCTGTCGGCGCTGGTTCTGATTCGGTAGCTTCTGGTGTCATTTTTCTTTTTTGGTTGTGTCCGCAGGTGGCAGACTTGGGACGTTCGATGGGTATTTTGATCGAAACTTGTAGGTGTGGTCGCAACACTTTTCAGCGATCACCACAAGGTCACGACGAAAGATCGCTTTCACGGCGTTTATGTTTGCGTCCTCGGTTGTCCCGTCAGGATGAACCAACCATGGACCAAACACGGTTGAGTTGAAGAGTGAAGACCCTTCCCTCAGTCGCTTATCTATGTATTCCCAAGTCATCGAACAAATCGGTGGACATAAACGCTCGTTCCTCGCGTGCGGCACCTTAAACGTTCTCCTAAGAAAGATGGCGGATCTTCATTCGGCCCGTTTTCCGGTTTCGCCAGATTTCCGTGGCGATGGGGTTGAGTTGAGTGGGGAATCCGTCTTCGGGTTTCCACGACCCTTGGATAGATTCTTCCAGATACCACCCGTCTTTCCTAACCCATCCCCACCATTCACGGAGTTTTTCAAGTGTCGTCATTTCATCCATGCCAAGTATCATTGTTGAATCTTGCGTTATCCATTTCCTTTCGGATATTCACTTGCGACTTCCATGTTTACTTGCGAGTTCGATTTTCCGCTCCCGTCAGGGGAGCCTGTCCTAGATCGTTGGCGGCCGAAACGCTCGTCGGAAACCGCACCACACAACCCCGTTCTCGGTCGTAACGGAACGCTCTACGGTCGAAGTGCCGCATGATGTAGCTCTCCGTTTCCTCTTGTGCGTGGGCATCACAGTACAACTCTCCCCGAGCGTAGTGCGTGGCCGCTCGATCACAATCCCCTCGGAAGCACCGCATCCCCTTGACGTCTATCCTCATGCCTCGTCCTGAATCTTTTTCACCCGCGCCTCGAGGTCCGGATCATGTTCGTAGAGGAGGTGGCGCCGGCCGGGGGGGACGCGCCAGAAAATGTCGGGCGGTTCAGCCTGGGGGAACGCCTTGCGGAAAGCAGCCTTCCACCCCTTCGGATCCTTGAGCCCCTCGGGGGTCTTCGCCCCGCTCTTCTCCTGTGCGTTGTTCTCGTCGTGGATCCGCTTCGCGACGTTGAAGTTGGGGGTCTTCATCCCCGCGGCCATGGCGTAGGAAAACGCCTCGAGAATCACTGGCGGTGAGAATCGGGACGCCTGCTCTTGAAGAGCATTCCACATCGGCAACTCCAGCGGGTCGTCCATCGACATTCGCGTGTCCCACCACTGCTCGAACGCGGACCGCAGCGCGGTGTCCGTACGGAAAATATCGCGCAGGTTCGACATGCACTTCGCCTTCACCTTCGACCAATCCTTCGGGGTCCGCTTCAATTCCTCCCGAGAGAGTCGCTCATCGGTCGCGGCAGCAGAGCCTTCGTCGCGGGCCTGAGTCAGCGCGTCCAGCTCATCCTTGATCGCTCGATATTCCGGCACAGTGGCAAACCGGATCGCCTGCTCTTCCAGCGCGACCACCACGCGCTTCATGCTTTTGTTGCGGAGATTGATCGGCCAAAGGCCCTGCCGCTTGAGGAAATTCGGGAGAAAGATATACCCGCGGTGTGAGACCACGGAATGCTTGGTGCCCTCCTCGCTTTCGTATCCCTCACAGAGAGACGGCAGCGCGGACTTCTCTAGTTCATCACGGGGGATGCCGGTATCGAACGCAGCCTTCCTCCAGTTGACCTCAAGGAATCCGGCTTGATCGCACTTGTCGCAACAGTAGAGAAAGAAGAGTTTCGCCGACGGGCTCAACTCGGCAAACCATGGGTCATCCCATTTCTCCGTGTAGGTGTTGCGATTCATCTATCGGGGGCCGCGCCCGTAACAGAATCCAACCATCACGGGGCCGATGTGGATTTGTATTTGAAGAGGATTTCGGTATCGGGAGATCCACCACCATTTCTGATCCTTCATGTTGAGTTTCATCCCGATACCGACATGCACTCTCCCAAGTAGAATTATCACCGCTCGTATTCCCGACCGCCCGCGAGAATCGTGTTTTACAAACCTGACGAAACGGCTAAAAAAGCGTTGTTTGTTCGTGGCGCTCATTTATTTAGTTTCGTGAGCCTTACTGCCCGCACGGTGCAGGTCGGCGAGTATTTTTGCGTGCTCGCGGTGAAAGATGAATCCCACCATCGGGATCACAGCCGCCCACTGAGTCCGCCCGTAGCTCTCGACAACCCACTTGATCGTCGCGTGATACCCGTGCGGCCGGCCCGGCTTCTTCGGTGCGGCTTCCTCACTCATCGCGGTCGCGGTAGAGGTTCAGCGGCACCATCTCGCCATCGTTGAGTCGAGGCCAGTGATCATCGGCGAGGCAGCGGCAGTAGCGCGCGAGGATCTCGCGAAACCCGCGCACGTATCCCCACCGGGTAGAGCCCCCGTGCTCCCCGATCCGAAAATCCCGGTCGTTCAGATAGTAGGCGGCCACCGGGAAGGGGAAGTCGCTGCCTTGCACCACGAATCCGAACGCGGGACGGTCTTCGCCGGTCGACTCCTGAAAACCCCACCGGTAGAATGCCCCTTGGAGATCGTACCGGAATCGCGATGCGATGCGGCGCCACGCCGCCAACGACGGATCCGTGGTGGTCTTGAAATCCGCGAGAAACTCCGCGTCTTCCGGCGCGATGTCGATCATGCACTTGAGCGGCACCACGATCCCGGTCTCCGGGTCGCGGTAGTCCCATGTGCACACACGTTGCGTCGCGGAGCCCGCTCGAAGCGCTTGGGCAAGCTCACACTCCTCGAGTCGGCGCACAGCGCTCTTGGCGAGGTCCAGCTTTTTCTTGGCGATCGGACTGACGCCGGCCTTCTCCTGCTCGGCGAGCCAGTCCTTGCACCATTTCGAGTTTCCATTCCACGGCTTTCGGAGGTCGGGGTCGGCCTTCGTGGGGGCGGGGTATGTCGCGGGCCGCAGGGCGTAGCGGTTGGAGAATTCATCAGGGGTCAGGTAGAGGCAGTCCACGAGACTCCCCCACTCCATCGCATCGGTTTCCTCTTTGCTGGATCCGTGGCGCCACGACCACGGATCCGAATCAAAGGCTTTCAGCTCCGACTGAGACATGCGTCGCTCCGGAGCCCCGCGTGGGACGTCGGTCCCGAGGGCGTGGTATTCGGCTTCGTTCATGACTTGAGGTAGGCCAGCACGTCGTCGAACTCATCGAGCATCTTCTGAGCCCGCGCCTCCGGAATGGAGGGGAGGGTTCGGTACTGCTCGCCGAACAGGGCGGTGGCCGCGCGCACGAGATCGGTGGCCGTCAGGTCTTCGTCGATCGCCCTCTCCAGCAACGCCTCGTGGACGGCTCCGGCCGGGGCGGTCTTCCCCTCTCCCTTGCTCACTCCGCCGGCACGCTTGCGCGAGGGCTTCGGAGGGGGCTCTTCCGCGGGCGGCGCCTCCTGCTCCGGTTCTTGATCGACCGGCTCGCCCACCACCTCCGGGGCCTCGTCGTTCGCCGCAGCCGGCTCGGGACTCTTTGCGGGAGTCTCCTCCCGCTTCTCAGGCAGGGCGGACGGACGCTGGAACCCGCTCGGGAGAGGCTTCCCTTCGGCCTGGGTCGTCGTGACCGACGTCACCTCGACCTCTTCGGCCATGCGTTGCTTCTCGAACTCCTCAGCCATGTAGAGGCCGGCGTAACTGTTCGGGAAAGCCTTCCGCAAAGCCCCTGCTTCGGCGACCTTCACGATCATCCCCGCGGGGTCTTTGGCCCACCGGGATCGCCCCGTGTCGTACACACTGAATTGCACTTCATGCGTGTGTGGGATGCGGCGATCGTCCCGGTAGACCTTGGCCCACCCGCCGATCAGGGTCTCCCCGGCGTCATCGAGGACGATCGCCCCTTCCCGCCGCTCCAGCTCGCCGCTTCGATTGAGTATGATCACCCCACTCTCCATCCCGTCGTAGTTCTCGTTGAGGTCCGCTCGCTTATCGAGAGCGGCCTTCGATGAGATGATGGAGAACTCCGGGCCGTTCTTCCCGTCGTATCCTTGGATGATCGCATCGCCGGTGTACGGGTTGAGGCCGCGCGCCTTGCAAAGCATCATGAACTGCAAGATCATGCTGTCGTCCGGCACCTTCCCGCTCTTGGTGGGGGATACGATGTGGTTCCTCACGGTCGCCATCGTCAGTGTGATGGCATCACGCTCGCCTACCGGCGTGAAAGTGAGGGGTTTCGAGTCTCGCTTCGCGAGTTGGGTATCACTCATTGGTTGATTCGGTCGGTTGCGGCGATCGGGTCACCCCTCCTCGCCAGATTCTTCTTCTTCGCCCTCGTCTTCCTCGGATCCTCCCGAGAAATCGATCTCCTCCTGCATTCGCTCGCCCCGGATGAACCGGCGAGCCTCGTCCCGCAACTCTGCCAGCGCGGCGACGCAGTCTTCGGGAAGGTCATCCTCTCCGGTCGCCTCCTCCCCCGTCGATGCCAGGGGCTTCGTGGGAGTGCACAGGTTGAGCGGTGCGTTGCTGTTGATCAACGTCTTTTTGCACGAGATCGTGGCGAACTCGCGGGACTTCTTCTCGCTGAACATGACACCGGTCACCGTCAGTCCGTCCCCGTAGGAGGAGTCGAATTCGAGGATCTCGAGGACGGGAGAGACCAGTTCGTCGAGCGCGGTAAACAGCTCCGGGCGCGGATCGTCCTCCGAGGTGATGGTGACGACGTCCGTGTGATCGGGGTTGTTCGGATTCGGGTTCTCATACTTGATCGTGAGAGATCCCTTGGTTGTTCGGATGCTGATGATTTTCATTCGATTGTTTTCAGTTTTTCTGCGGATTCCAAGAACTCGTCGAGCGACTTCGGTTGGAAATGGATTTTCCGGGGCATTCCGGACTTGTTCGTCCAGAGGAACCGGTCAGGTGTGAAGGTGCGGTCGAAGAATGACTTCGGGCGCGTAGAGACCTGCACCAGATTCGTCACGACGCCGTGCGCTTGGAAAAGCGCGGTCGCGGCGAGTCGGGCGGCCAGCAGGCGGCTGTGATTCATCCTGTTCACCCTCGCCAGCGCGGGTTTCACCTCGACGGTCGAGACTCCGTTGTGGGCAATCATGCGGTGCCCGTCGGGGCCTTCGTAGGTGAGGGCATTCTCCACATAGAAGATCCCGTGCGCGGCCGGCGCCCACTGGATCTCGAAGTCGGGCTCATACGACCACTCGGAAAACACCTTCACGGTGCGGTGGCGGGATTTCAGCGGTTTCCCCGTCTTCGGGGAGAAGCGCCTCTCGATCCATTCACGGCTCACCGCCGGAGCGAGAGGGTAGCTCTTCGATCTCCCCCAATGCCGCACGAGACCCGCCTCAAACAGCGCCTCGATCCACCATCCGACGTGCTCCTCTTCCGGAGACTCGAACTTCATGCGTCCGAGTCGAGTGAAAGGTCGCGAACGCGCAGGTCAGAGACCTTGCGATGGGCCATCTCGACAATCAGCCTGTCGAGAGTACCACCCGGAAGCGAATTGAAGAGAGCGTCAGCGAGTTTCTTGGCCTCGTGCCGATGAAGAGTGCGCGCCTCATGCGGCGGCAGACCGTTCGGGAAAGGCGAGGAAATCTCGATCATCACGCCGGGAATGGGGCGGACGTCGTTTCCTTGCTGTGCTTTGCGCACAGAGACAATGGTGGACATGGTTGGTTGGTTGGTTGGTTGGTTGGTTGGAAAATGGCTATTCGGCGTTGTCAGCGAGAGACTGGCTGACCACGGCGCGAACTCGGGCGATTTCCGCGGTCTCCTCAAGAAACTGCTCCTTGGCCTCACGGCTCCAAGATGATGCGATGTGCTCATCACCGCCCACTTGTTTCTCCCACGCCTGAAACTGATTCATCACGTTTTCGATCGTCACGAACCCGGCGCTTCCCCGGCCTGTGCGCGATGCGTTGTCCTTGACGAGCTTGCCGGCCTCGATGCTTCTGCGAAGCTCTCGGGCGGTCAGCTTGTTTTCGCTCGCGAGCTTGAGCCACCGGCGTTGCGTGGGTTCCTCCTCGAAGACATTGCCCACCACGTAGAAGTGCTCGGCGGTCAGCCCGTCCTCATTCTGCCGCAACCCGATCGGGACGCGCGAAATGGCGAGACTCCTCTTGAAATCGATTTGAGGAAATTCGAGTTGCTCAAGGGCCTCGGCGACCGCTTCCTCTCCAAACTGCTCCTGCCCGTGCCGGATGAGGTCGGCGACCGCAAGGTGGTAGGTCTCGTGAACACCCTTGAAGAAAGCTAGGGCATCAACCCACTGCTCCTTGGTGATTTCGCGCTGAAACTCCAGCCCCTTTTTCGTGATCGTAATTGCGCCGGGATCCGGCTGTATCAGCTCGCTCATGGTCTTTCTTCCGGAAGGTTTGGTTGCGCCAGTGCTTTTGCTTCTGCGCCTGGGAGTACTTCGCGCACGCCTCGGCCGGCTTGTGATTCGGGTTGTCGGGAAGGTCCAGCTCGGCCTTCCACCGTCGGTTGCTCTTCGAAATCGAGCCCTTCGAGACCCCGATGCGCTTGGCGAAATCTCCCATCGACCCAAATCCGTTCATCACATTCAGCCCGACGGCGTAGGCCAACCCCGCGGCGTCGATGCGGGCGTTCGGTGAGTGAAGGAAGCGGGCGACCACTCGCGAAGTGTTGTCGATCACGCGGGCGTCCGCCTCCTGCTTGGCCCGAGCGGCGATGTAGGTCACCAGTTCTTCGGCCTCCTCGTCTGTCAGGTCGTAGCGCTCGGCCAGCAAATCCTTCTCGGAGTCGGACGATTCCGGTGCCTCGGACCGCAATGAAGGGCTCTCCGTAGGATCCTCGTCGAACCGGTTGGTCAGGACTACTCCGAAGTCGTCGCGCGGGTCGATCAGGTTGTTCTCCTCGAGCTTCGCCCGAGTTGACGCATCCGCCGTGACATAGAATGCGCGATACAGGATCTTCGTCTTGAAGCTCTTCGCCGATTTTCCCGCCGCGAGAAGCTCGCTCAACTTCTCGTCGATCGCGGTGGGGTCCAGAGCGTGTCGCCGGAGGTTTTCCCTCACCTCCGGCGACCGCGTTCTGAACCACCGCCCGTAGTTCTCCCACGTAAGTTCCTCGCTCACGAGTTACCATCATAACGCCTATAGGCAGAGTGCCAAGCGAAAACTGGTTATTTATCGCCGTCCGGTTTCTCGTGCGGCACGATGATGCGCCCGTTGCGGACGTAGCGGTTCACTAGCCAGAGGGCGAGCCAGACAAGCGGCCCTCCCGCACACGTCAACGCCAGCATCAGCCACGGGTTGCGCACGCTCGCGACGCGAGTCGCGAAGGTGGCGAACACGAGAAACGCGATCACCGAATACAGCAGGATGACGGAAAGGACAGTCATGACCGTGCCATCTCAGAAACGGCGATCGTGACAAACGCGGCGGCGGCGTAGACCGGCACGCGAAGCCATTCGGGAATATCGACGGCGATGTAGGCTTCGAACCGGCTCGGAAGACCGTTTTCGTCGGTGGTTGTTCGGGTGGCTGCTTTCATGGTGATTGGTCAATATAAGTGGGCGCGGTGCCTAGTCAAGTGCTTATTTTGCCCTCATCCGAGCAACCCTGTCAGCGAGGAAGCGACGGTTCTTTTCTTGCCTGGGCTCGACGAACCTCTTGTGGATCTTCCGGGCTCGCGCGACTCCTCTTTCGGTGGCCGCGTCGTACGCCCTCGCCTTGGAAGCGTAGTCCGGCAAGTGAATGGGCGGCTTGCGGTCGGGCAGTCGGCCGGTCAGGTTGCCCTTGTCCAGCGCTCGCCGAACAGTGTCGCGCTCGTATTTCCAGATTTTCGATCCGCGAGCAAATTCCGTATCGGCCTCGTCGAAGGAAAGACCGGACTCGATCCTTTCGGCCAGCTTGATCAGCATTTCAGTCGTTGTCATGTTCGAAGCGGTTCCGTCAAACGGTGAACAGGTCAATCACCGCGACCCTTCGGGCGGGTGATCTTGGCTGTTCGGTGAAGAATCCCCAGCAGAGGGCGAGCAAGCTAAAGCGTCCTTATCATCGCCTGCTTCCGGGCATGAAGCCCGTTGACCCTCTGCCGAGGAAATTCGGTAAATCATTCGATTGCATAGTTCCGCCACTTCACTCAGCTCCTCATGGACGCGATCCCATGCGGCTTTCTCAATCGGGCATTTCTTGGGCGGAAGCTCATCGCATTGCAGCCGGATTTCATATTGTCGATCCCTAACCATGCCGCGCACGGCCTCCAACACCGAACACGGCGTGGGAGGCAACGCGGAAGCGTCTGCTCTGTTTTCGTCGCTCATTTGTCGCGTGCCTCCACTTGATCGTTATGGCCCCCCGCAGCGTCGAGGACAGGTAATTCGAGCGGTTCGTATTCGCCGGATTCCCGCATCCTCCGCTCTCTCTTGAGTCCATGCTGCTCGTCCGACAAGACGGGTAGCGATTGGATCGCCATCGCAGTTTCTTGGCTGATAGAAGCTGGGTCGTGCAGCGCCTCAGCGACAAGATTGAAAGCCTCCGGGTTTCCCTCCTCAATTCGCACGCGGACCATATGCGAGACGGATACCCCCTCCGACGCCCCCGCGGTCCAGCTACAGACCTCCGAAATGGCAACGTGATCTCTGCGCAGCCTCATCACGCGCCCCACGAATGCGTTCATCGCGTCCTGCTCGGTCGAGGCAAACTCGGCATTGAGATAAGTGTTCGGAAAGCTCATGGCGCCTCAACCCATTTCCACGGGTGTTGCATTCGAGTCTGGTGGTGGGTATTCAGCGCCTCGAGGTGGGCGGCTTTCTTCTGCTCGCTCCATGAGTCCGGCATGGAGACGTGAACCGTCCTGGGCGACGAGGTCGAGCCGCAGGAGCACAAGATCAGGACAAGGGCCGCAAGGGCCGCAAATGGTTTCATTGGTTGAAGACGGTGGCGGGAGGCGAGCCGGGGCGCCAGCCTCCCGCCGGGGTTGGTATCACGGGTTCGGCCGGCAATCCCCGATCCGGCCACTTGTGGGAAGTTCGTTCGTCCGATTGCGGCACTCAGGCGTCGTGAATGCCGTCGGATCGCCCGCAGTTCGGGCAGTAGATGTTCTTGTCCTGACACGGGTCGTGCCCGAGGTCGGAAACCTGCCCCTCCCACTGGCAGTGGAAGCACTTCACCTTCTTCGCGGTCGGTCCGCGCGTCGGTTTCGGGGGCTCCTCCGCCGGCTCCGGGGATGCAGCGGGCACCTCTGCCTCGGGGGCAACGGGTTCGTCATGGGTTTCTTCCGCCGGCGCGGGTTGCGCGGGCGCCTTCTTCTTGGATGCTGTCTTTCTTTGGCTCATGTCACTCTGATGTAATCCGAGAATCGGTCCTCACGGCACCAGAGCCGCTCGGTGATTCTGAGGAATGTATCCTCATGCTCCTCTGTCCACTCAAACTGGTTTTTCGTGCCGGCGTTGATCCGCTCCGATTGCCACGAATCGCTCCATGTCCGGGCCGCAAACCCCAAGTGAGAAAACAGATAGTTGAGCGCGACGGACGAGACCATCATCTCGTCGAACGAGAAAATCCGGCACTCATGATCCATGCGGGCATAGCGTTCGAGGAACAGCCATTGCTGAGAAACTTCGTAGGCGACCGCGGCAAACTCCGCTGGCGCACGCGAGTCGCGATTCATCCAGCTCGTGATGACAGCGCGAAGATCACGATAGAGGATCGCGCGGTGAGGGACGAGAAGGGCGCCGTTCGGATTCTCGGCCGAAAGGGAGTAGCGGAGAAGGCCGTGGCATTCACCGTACGCTCGCTTTCCGTGGAATCGATGGATGGGAAACGACGAGTAGGGGTGGACCGCCTTGGCGCGAAACCGATCGTCCACCTCTTCGTGATGGACGTCGTATCCCGACGCCTCGGCCAGCAAAGTAGCCATCCGGGTCGTGCCCGACCGGCCAATTCCGGTCATCCAAAAGGTAGATTTCGCAGTCATGTCAGAACCGGAGAACAGGTCGATACGCACAACCGCTATCGCGGTGCGCGATCTTGGCTGTTCTCCGAAAAATGGCGTTTCCACCCCTGGCAGTTTCCCGGCCACGAAAGTCGTTCGTGGACGCGCCTACCGACTTCCGTTTTTCCGTGGTATCCGCATCCGGTGCAGGTCCATCCATAGTTGTGTTCGTGCCGTTCCCAACGCGGAGAACAAGTCAGAGCAAATAGTCCCTGCCTCGCTTCGCTCGTTGTGATACCTGTCTTCATGCGCACCCCAATAGCTCTTTCAGGCTGTCGCGCAAAACCGACAAGTGAGTCCGGCGCGTCTGCTCCGCGACGTGAACCATCGCTCTCGAGGATCGCTCGTAATCACGGAGGTCTCGCACGACCCCTCGCCAAAGTCCCTCCACGTCGGCGTGGTCAAAGCGACAGGCCGGCGGCAACCACCACAACGCATGAGATCCGATCACCGGAATCCCGTGGGCCGCGCATTCCCAGGCAGTCAGGCCGAACGACTCGGAGACGCTCGGGGCCAGCAACACGTCCGCCATCTCGGGCAGCGCGGAGAAATACAGACTCCACGGTTTCCACCGCTCGACGAAGGTCATGATCCCGGCGAGGCGAAGCCGCCGTGCGTGAATCTCGATGCGCTCCGTGCGATCAGGCACCAAGAGGGTCACCTCGAACGCCCGCGTAGGCTCGCATTCGTGAAGCCGAAGCAGAGTTTCGACAGCCACGCCCCACCCCTTGAGGGGATCCGCACGCCCCGCGATCAGGATCCGGACGGGGTGGCGCGGTCGTTTTCGCGGGAGCGCAAGAAATTCATCGGGAACAGTTGGGACGTTGGGGATGACCACGTGAGCCATTTTCGGGTGCCCCACAAACCGGATTTCCGGCATGACATGCCCGAATCGCACGTTGTCGCGTAGCGTGGCGAGATCGAGGCAGGAGTCCACGCGATGCCCAAGCGTGCCGTGCAGGTATGCATCTCGCGGATCAGCGTGGCAAAGCCCGATGAATTGCGTGTGAGGATAATCCGCGGCGAGCAGGGCCAGTCGATCCTTCGCGATTCTCAGGGTCTCGTCGAGGATCACGCGCACGCTGTTGTTTTCGAGCAGAAACCGGATGCTCCCGTAGTCTCCCCCGACGTGCGTGTGATGGGAATAGCCCATCTCGCGCACCGCGGCGCCAAACCGGTTTTTCCGGTAGTCGATGAACGGCTCGAAGTCAGGGACTACACTGACAATATCGAAGCTACCCCCTTTCGGAACAACGCGCGGGTTAGGGGCGGGTTTCGGGTCCGGCACTCGCCTCGTCGGCGCCGGCATCGTGCTTTGCGGGTCGAGTCGGATCATTGGTGGGTAAGGGTCGGTGGTGAACGCAGCCAAAATCGGGGCCGGGGCAAAACTCTCCGCCCTCGTAGTAGGAATACACCAGCGCGTCGGCCCGTTCGGCCTGATTACGAGGTTCAAGGTCGGTGAGCTTGCTATTGTGGCAAACCCGATCGTGATACATTCCCTCGCGCCAGTAGAAACAGGTTTCGCAAGTGCTCATTCGTCGGACGGCTCAGGGTTATTGCCCCGGCACGCCTGGGCCTGCAAGAAGAAAAGCTGGACGGCCTCGGAGAGCCAGATCGCGGCGTAGATCACGAGAAGCTCGATCAAGCTGGTCTCCATCGAGAGGATCCACAACGAGTAGTAGACCACGGTCCACGTCATGCACGTGATCGCGGTTGCCGTGACGACGATCGCGACAGCGGACGCGATCAGGCTGGCGGTGCGGGCCGAAATTTTCATTACGTAATGAGTGCCCGCCCGTCGGAGGCGGGCACTCCTCCGTGAATGCCTCAGTTCTGAGATCCCCCTTGATCGAGAGGGCCTTCGACACCCGCCTCCGTGGCTTTTCGCTGTGTGAGGACCGTTTGTGCCATCAGGATCAGCGATTGCAGCCCCGCGTCCGACAGTTGTTCCAACCGCCGGAAAGCGATCTCACGGTCAGACTCACGGGATTCAGCCTCGGGTGCCGCATCAGCCGCCACCTCGAGCGTTCTCGTAGTTGGCTCGTCCACGA
>CALAZQ010000025.1 GCA_937926325.1 uncultured Planctomycetaceae bacterium
ACAAAGCCGGCCGGCAGGCTGGTGGCGTAGCTGGCGACCACGGCGGCGAGCAGGAGGAGGCTGGCGAAGACAGTGCCGCTGACCGGGTCAGTCGGGGGGTTGGTGCTGCTAGTTATCGCCATCGAGGCACTCGCTGCGGGGGTGACCGTCATCAAAACTACCAGCAGCACGGCCTCGCTCACCGCTGCCATTCGCGGAAAGCGGTCCCAGCAATCGGGCCCGTGACCGGACACGATTGTTAGGAATGCGCAAGAACACCGGCTTTTCTTCTGTGCAGCCTTGAGGGTCCGAAGAGAATACCCTGTGCTGGCGGTGATTCGATGAAGGGGCCAAGGCCCAACTCCCCCGACCTTCCAGGAAACCGAGACTGTGTTGATGAGAAAGCAGCGAGAAGAAGTGCCGGTCTTGGTGCCATGGCCAGAGCCGTCGCCGTGTCGAGGGCGGCGGTGGTCGGCCGGGGTTGCATTGCTTGGCTGTCTTTTGGCGGCTGGAGCTGGCGGAAGCTTGCCGCGGGCGTCCGCGCAGGACGTCGATGGCCTGGAAGAAATCCGGCAGCTCGCCGGGGCTGATGACCCCCGGGTGGGTGTTGAAGAGCTTCAGAAGCTCCGGGTTGCTGCCCTCCAGCGAGAGCAGGGCAGCTATGAGGATTCGCTGAATTCGTACCGCGCGGTTTATGGCGGTCTGAAAGGGGAGCTTCAGCAGGACGACCACCCGTTGCTGCTGGAAATCTTGTTGATGGTGACGGATGTCTTCCTCGAAATGGAGCAGTTTCAGCAGGCGGAAGGGCCGTTAATGAAGCAGCTCGATCTTCGTGAACTGAAACTCGTCAGGCAGAACCTCACCGCCGTTGAACGGGCGGTCGAGGAGGCCAAGGTCGCCGCCTCGCGGGTGAAACAGGGCCTGATTCTTTCCCGGATTGGCCGACCTGAGGATGCCCTGGAGCCGCTCTCGCAGGGTGGCGAGACGCTTGAACGTCTGATTGGCAGCGGCCATCGGCTGGTGCTGGAGTCAAAACTGCTGGCAGCTCGTATCGCTTGGAGCCTCGGCAGGTTTACAGAAGCAACCGATCGCACCGAGCAACTTGTCGCAGAGCTTGTCAAGGCAGAGGGGATCGATGCCCAACTGCTCGAACAGGCCCGCGAAGATCTTGGGGCGATGTATCTGGAGACCGGGAGGGTTACCGCGGCGATTCAGCTCTGGGATCGTGAACTGGCTGACCTCGAAGCTCGGCTGCGACCTGATAGCCCGAAGCTGATTGTGGCCTATCGGCGGCTGGGTGAGGCCTATGCCGCCGGCGGTGACTATGAGGGAGCAGAAGAGTATTGGGGCAAGAGCCTCAAGGTCTCACAGGCGGCGTTCCCTGGGACCAGCGGTGAAGTGGCAGCCGATCTGACGGCGGTGGGCATCGCGCAGGAATTGCTCGACAAACGAGTCGGTGCGATCAATGCGTTTGATCAGGCGACGGCAACGTTTGAGGCGGCGGCACAGGCGGGGGTCGTTTCTGGCAATCAGACCCGCTTTGTCCGGAGGGCGGTCGAAAGTCTGTTGGTCGAAGGCCACAATGAGCGGGCGGCACGGCTTTTTGAGATGGCCATGCTGGCTGATCAGAGCCGCACCGATCGCAATGAGGTTGACGTTGCCGAAGACAAGGTCGGCATCGCCCGCTGCCTGTTGGCCGTTGGGGACATGGCGTCGGCCGAGGTCTTTCTGAGGCAGGCGCTCGCCACCATCCAGCGAGAGTCGGGCAACCGACACATTCGTACGCTCGAGGTCGTTGGCCTGCTCGCGCAAGCGGCGGCGAAGCGGGGCGACTTTGAGCTGGGATCGAGCCTGATCGACGTGCTTTGCAAGGCTGCTCCACCCCGCCGACTGGGCGTCAAGGAGACCGACCTTGTCGAGGCAATCGCAACCATCTGCCTGCTTTTGGAGCGGAATGAACTGACCAATCGGGCCAGCGACATTCAGAACCGGTGGCTCGCGATGCGGGAGAGTCAGTATGGTGCCGACGGGGTGGAACTGGTCGATTCGCTCGTGGCCTTTGCTGATGCATTTCAGGCTGCGGGAATGTCGGAACGGGCGATTCCGCTCTATGAACGGGCCGTGGCGTTACGGGAGCAGGCAACCCGGGCGGACCATCCGTCGGTGGCGGCTGTGCTGCTGCCGCTGGCCCGCGCCTTTCGCGGGCAGCAGCGGGAAGCCGAGGCCGCTGAGGCTGCTCGCCGCGCACTTGCCATCTGGGACGAAGCGGTCGGGCCCGACCACGAGGTCAGTGAGGTGACCGTAAAGATGCTCGCTGCGGCGGTCTATGCCGAGGGGAAAAAAGCTGAAGCCGCTCCGCTGTATGCGCGGATGCTGACGACCTACGAGCGGGAATATGGTCCCGAGGCGCCGCAGATCGCGTTGCTGTTGGGTCGGCTGGCTGAAGTCACGGTCGCCGCAGGCAACCCGGCCGCTGCTGAGGCCTATCTCAACCGGGCCATTGAGATCAATGCTCGAACAGCCACCGGTTCGAGCACGGCAATGGCGGCGAACCTGGCCGAGCTGGCCAAAATTGAGCGGTCCTTCGGGAAGGGCGACGGTTCGAAGTATCTCGAGCGGGCGCGGGAACTTGCCAAGCAGGCGGGTAGTGAACAGGAGCAGAGCGACATTCTGGCGAGCATCGCCGATGCATCGGCTGCTACTCCGTCAAGTCGGCCTGGGCCGGAGATGGCTGCCGTCGATCGCCAGACTGCTGCATCTGCAACGCAGGATCCTGCCGAGGACCTGCTGGCAATCGCCCGCAAGCTTGAACGGGGCGGCAACCGCAACGGCGCCCAGGCTGCGATCGAACAGGCAATCACCGACGCTCGCCGTCGCCACGGCGAATCCGACCCGATTGTCGGTCGCCTGTCGGTCGCACTCGGTGACGTGCTGCTGCGGCAGGGAAACGTGGCCGAGGCGTTCGGTGTCTATCAGCAGGCGGTCGCCTTGCTGGTGGCGACTGTCGGTGAGGATGACACCCGCTCGGTGGTGGCAGCAATGCGGCTGGCTGCCCCGATGCAGATCAATGGAGACCTGATCGACGCCCGTTCGATGCTGTCACTTGCCCTGAGCAGGCTCAGGAACGTCCCGCCAGAATTCGGAAAGCTGGCGGTCGAGGGTCTGCGAGTTGCGGCTGACTACACGCTGGCCGTCGGCGATGACACCACTGCTATCAGTCTGCTGGAGAGGCTTGCTGCGGTCGAGGGGGCGATCGGGCAGCCGGCCGCAGCGACTTATGAAGACTTGGCAGCTGCCTACGAGCGGTCTGGTACAGCGGCACGGGCGCAGCCCCTGCGGGAAAAGCTGTTGACGGCAGCGGCTGGGGAGGGTGGTGAACCGCAACCGTCTGCCCGGCTTGGTCGCCGGCATTACGACCTCGCCTTCACCGCGATGCTGAGCGAAGACCTTCGCCTCGCCGAAAAGCATGCCCGCGACGCGATTCGGATTGACGAACAGGCTGGCGGCAAGGAGCACCCAGCCGTGGCCCGCGATCTCCTGCTGCTTGCGGCGGTCTGCCGGCAGGCGGGGCGGGCCAATGATGCGACCGCGGCGTTGAATCTTGCCCGCAGCATTGCCGGTGCTGCGGTCGCTGCCGCCCGGATCGAAAACACGGGGGTCCTGCGGGAAGTTGCGGAAGCGTGCCGCCGCAGCAACGACCTCCAGGCGGCGGGTCGGATCCTGGAAACGGCGCTGGGGGCTGATTTGCAAACCCGCGGTCGCGGGCATCTGGAAACTGCTGCCGACCATTTGGCACTGGCAACGGTCCGTCGGCTGGAGGGGGACTTTGACCGGGCGGGAAAGAACTATGAGCGGGTCGTGTCAATCTATGGACTGGCCGACGGGCCGGGGGCCCCGCGGACGACTGCCGCGCAGACCCTGCTGAATGACATGCTGAGAAACGGCAATCGGAATTTTGGTCGGGATGGATTGTTGCCGCTGGAAGCGCGTCAGACGGACGACCAGCCGGTCAACCTGAAGGCAGCGGCGTCAGCCTATGCCGACCTCCTGCAGCAATATGCAGCCGCAAAGTCACCAGCGGTGGTTGGTCGCGGTGGTGGTCCGTTGGCGACACCAGGTGGAGCGACCACAGCGGACTCTGCGGAAAAAGCCAAGCGCATGCTGAACGCTGTGACCGGCGTCTTTGGCGGCGGATCGGGCCGAGCAGCAGGCGGCATTGACGCCCTCGTGAGCTACACAGACATGCTTGGGCAGATGAATGCGGCCGATGACGGTGGACTTTCAGCACTTGAAGCGGGACGACAGCAAATTGCTGCCGCAGCGGCCGGTATCGCGTCTCAGGAACCGGCTGGGTTGGCTACCGGCGGAGCTGGCGGTCCGGTGACACTGCGGTTGCCCGCGACAGGCGGGGCAGAAATCACGTTGTTGCCAGGTCCTGGGCTGGTTCCATCTGCAGCTGCTGTGGCCGAGACAGGGTCTGCCGGCGATTCGGCCGCGGACGCCACCGAGACGATCAACGACCTGATTCGGGAGGGCTGGCGGCGGCATCTGGCCGGTGATGTCCCTGGGGCTGAAGCAGTGCTCAGGCGAGCCATTGAACTCGCGGAAGAGTCTGAGGGCCCAGCGGCAGCCGTGACACTCGATGCAGTCGCACAGCTGTCGACCATCCTGCTCGAGGCGGGCCGGCTGACAGCGGCCCGCGACCAGCTTGAGCAACTGCTCGCCCGCCGGGCCACGGTGGCCGGGGCAGACGATCCGGCGACGCTCGGCACCAAGATGCTGCTGGCTGACCTGCTCGTGGAGACTGGGGACTGGGCCGACGCCTGGCCACTGGCAGTTGAGTTTCTGGGACGGACAGAGCCCTTGGCCGACACGATTTCATTCGAACGGGCCGAGGCGTTGCTACGAGTTGCCACCGTTGAACTGGGCGTCGGTCGAACCGCAACTGCCTGGCAGCGGGTGCAGCGGGCCCGGCAAATTCTGGGGACGTTGTTCGCGGCAGCCTACGGCCGTGGCGTCGGCACCGAGGCTGGCCGGGAGTTCGCGGCGACGATCAGCGGCAAGGAGGTTCGCTTCTTTCGAGCCGTAACGACGCTCTGCAAACTGCACGGGGGCTGTGGCGAAATTATTCGAGGAAGCGGCATCTTGAACAAGCTGCTTGAGACCACGGCGGCAGTCGATCAGGCGGCACCACTCGATCTGGAGCGGGCGCTCGCTGTGGCAGTCGATCTGGCGGTGGCCCGGGGCGACTCCCTGGCAGCCGAATCGGCCGCCAGGCGTGTGGTTGAGATTCGCCAGACGGCGTTCGGTCTGTTTGATCCGCGGACCACGGTTATGGAGGCCAGGCTTCAGGATCTGCGGCAGGTGCGGGAGACGGAGACGAATGCCGTTGCCAACCGCGAGCGATTTGCGGCCAGCCTCAAGCGGCTGCAAGACAACTTGGAACCCATCGGTGCCGCTGAGGCCAGCGTCTGGCTGCTGCCAGTCATGACCGAGCTGCTTGAACAGGCGATGCCGCTCGGTGACCCGGCTGCGGACGTGGTGGGAACTGCCAGCGTGGTGATCGAGCGGCTCGAGGCGAATGAGGGCAGCCTGCCCGTTTCGGCTGCCGCAATGCAGTTGCTTGCCAAGCTGGCAGCATGTGCCGATCCAGCCGACAGCCGCCGGTTCTCGGAACACGCGGCCGGATTGCGGGCTGAAGTCCTTCCGGCCTTGCTCGAAACAGATCGCAGTTTCGAAACCGCTTGTCGGCTCGAGCAGGGGCAGGCACTCGCGGCCTGGGGCCGACGCGGTGACGCTGAGCAGTTGGTTCTGCTGGCGGCGGGCGGAGTTATGCCGGCCGAAGGCGGTGACAAGCGATCTGGGCTGGAAGCTTTTGATCGGCTGCTTGCCCAGGAGTCAGCGAACGGGGATGAGCTGTTTAACAACCGGGTTATCACGGCCCGCCGGTATTTTGCTGAGCGCGAGGCTCGGGAAGTCATCCCGAGCACGTCGCCGGAGTCGCGGGCTGAAACGCCCGCAGCCAGCGTTCCCAGTGCGGCTGCTGTTGCTCCGGCGACCCTCACCGGCGGTTAGGGTCTAACTGAAAACCGCATCCCTGGCTTTGAGCAGCCCATCCGACCGCTGGCGACATCCAACGCTATTGCCGCGGCTGCTCCCCCCCTTCATCCTCAGTCTTTGTCAGCCGCAGCCGCCTGGGACGGGGCCGATTTTGGAGTCGCCGGACTGGCAGCCACGCTCTGCTGGCTCACCACAAATTTTGCCATCGACCGCAGGGCAGCCGTAGCAGCCTGTTCGGCGGCTTCAAGGTCGTCAAAGTTTACGGTGGAGGCAGAGGCAAGCTCCTCAGCCTCGGCAAGCAGGTCACCAATCTGGCGAAACACTGGGCTTGCTGACGCCAGGGCAGGTTCGGCAACCTGCTGGGCCGTCTTGAGCAGTCGTTCGGCCTTCCGGGCCCGCACGGCATAGGTCTTTGCATCACGGCTGCTGGAGGCCTCACGGACACGCTTGAGAGAGATCTCTGCACTCCCGAGCATCGCCGGTATGGCCTCGGGATGGTCGCCGCCATAGGCCTGCTTCCAATAGTCGAGCGCCGCTGTGAACGCAGTCTCGGCGCCGGCGAGGTCGCCATGGGCCAACGCGAGTCGGCCCCGGGTGTCTTCGGTCAACGCCCGCAGTCGGGACGCCTCGCGTTGCTGCACGCTTGGCGGCTGGGCACCGCTCGGCCACTCCGGGCAGAGTGTGTTATCACCCGTTCCGGTCTGGCTGGTGTCGTGAAAGGCTTCGAAGATCGTCTGTTCAACGTCTTCGGTCATGTTGTCGAAATAGGTCTTGGCCCGCGACGACTGATCTTTCGCCAGATAGAGGAGGGTCGCCTGACGATGGGGCTGAAAGGTTGACAACTCAGCGAGTTGTTTTGGTGAGAGAATGCGGCCCTCCCGGTTCTTTTTTTCAAGCATGGCGGCCCTGCTGCCACTCGCACGTCGGGCCCGGATACTGGTGGCGACGAGGTTTTCCGCCGCTGCATAATCCTGATTGGCAAGAGCGGTGCGAATCTGGGCATCGATCAGATAGAAATTCCGCAGATCGACCACCAACTCATACTGCCGCAGCCGCTTCTTCGCCGCATCGTCGTTGTTGCGACCT
The DNA here is from genome assembly GCA_937926325.1 of uncultured Planctomycetaceae bacterium. Classification (GTDB taxonomy): domain Bacteria; phylum Planctomycetota; class Planctomycetia; order Pirellulales; family UBA1268; genus UBA1268. Next base: position 7,126 of record CALAZQ010000025.1, read on the forward strand.
TCCGCCGGTCTGGCTCTCCGGACCGCAGTAGTAAAAGCTCGATTGGCGGACAGGTCGGCGATCAGTTCGAGGATTTCGCGGGCGACCTCAAGGTCACCCGCTTCGCTGGCGAATGTGGCCCGGAAGACACAAAAGGTCAGAAAAGTGTCCGCAAGCGGCCCACCCTCGTCAGCACCGTTTTTTTCCATCAGTGCCAACAGCGGCTTGGTCTCGTCGAGCGCTTCGAGCCACTTGCCCTCGTCGTGAAGTCGCCAGAGGTGCTCGATTTCGACCTCGACATTCGCCTGGCCAAGGCAGGCGCGATGGCTGGCGAACGACGACGCAGCGGCAATCGCAACGACTGCCAACCAGCGGAGGCGGGAGGTCAACCAGACAGCAGGCATAGTGGTCATCTCATTCGTGGGCATGGATTAGTTGGCGGGACCCGATGAATTATCCTGAGGCTTGTCTATTTCCTGAAATTCTACACGGCCCTCGGCGTCCTTCAGGATAGCAACGACCTCGGGTGAGAACCTGTTTTGACCGGGAAGCTGAGTTTGCCCGGAGCGGCCCGCTATTGATCGGGCCGCTTCTGGTGACAGGCTGGCTAGCCCAGAGAGTGTGAGCGTCGGCGGACCGCTGGTGAACGCCTCGGCGACATCTTCCTGAAGATGCACGAGCCCGGGCAGGCTCACCGCAGCTGGGTGCGCCGCCAAACACTGCGCCAACGGTGCTGTGAGGCTGGAGAGCCCAGCCAGAACGAGCGGGCCCTCGTGCTCTGCAAGCGCCGTGCCCGCGGCGGCCGAACAGCTGCGGAGAGCAGCCAGCGACAGCCAGGAGGCGTGAGGCTTGAGGGCGGCCAGAGCCGCAGGTGTGATCGCGATGATGCCGTCGAGCGAGAGAGGACCGGCATGCTTTGCGAGGGCGGCCGCCGTGTCAGTGGTCAGGCTGACGAGACCATCCAGGCCGAGAAGTGCCGGATGCGCCGCGAACGCCGTCGCTGTTTCGGGATCGAGCCAGGAAACCCCCGGCAGCAAGAGCGGGCTGCGGGAAGTGGCCAGTGCTGCCGCGACCGGCGGGGAAAGTGATGAAACACCGGCAAGCCGGAGCCCGCCTTCATGCCGCGCAAGAATCGCCGCTGTTTCGGCCGAAACATCTGTCAGGCCACCAAGGGACAGCAGTCCGCGATGTCGGGCAAGTTCCTGGGCAAGTTCTGGTGAGAGAGTGGAAAAACCATCGAGGTGGAGCGGCCCTTCGTGGGCGGCGAGGGCCCGGCCAACTTCCGGGCTGATCTCGGTGAGCTTCGGGAGGGTAACGCACCAGCAGGGCTGGGAGGCCAGTTTCGTCGCAAGCGCGGTCGACTCAAGTGAACGCAGCGCCGGAAAAAAAAGACATGCCTGATGCTTCGCAAGGATGTCCGCCACCGGTTCCGGCAGTTCGGAAACGGTGGCCAGCGAAAGGTCAGCGGATGCACCAGCCAAGACCGTGGCCAACGGTTCGTCGAGCGTGTTGATTTGATTGACGACGAATGTTCCAGCCGCCTGATCGTGTGCCGAAACGAGTGTCTGCAGGTCGGCGGCCGTGATCACCACTTCGCCGGCCGGTGGTGACTCTTCCGGCTGCTGGCCCTGTAGTGACAGCTGGCCGACAAGCATGATCAGAACGGTGAGCACGAGCCGCGGGTGAAAAAGGACCGCGATTGCGGTCGGTGGAACAAGCGATTCATGGCCTTGTCCCAGCAGGGCGAAGTCGGCCAAAGTCGCGAATATTCGCGACTGACTGGCTTCACCCCCGCTCGTGGAGGCTGCGGTCTGCCGGGCTTTGCGGGTGCTCTGCGAGCCGTTGACGTGCCTGCGACCCACTTCCTGCAGCAAACCAGACGGTTTTCGAACACGGCCGTCGTCAAACGGGGTGGTGAAGAATGCGTTCATACAGCAGCTGTGTCCGTTCAAAGATTGTTCTGTAAGGGCCGCATGGCTCATGAACGACTGGGCTAGAAGTCAGAAACCGGAGCATCCTTTTTGGCAGCTGGCGTCTCGGGCGCAAACAACGTGCTGGGAAGCGGGGGAGGTTTTTGGTCGAGCGGCGAGATCAGCGGGTCGGGCTTGGGCATGACTTTTTCGGTCGCTTCGGGCTTTTTGCCGCCAGCGACGTTTTGAGGTGCCGGCGTTGACGTCGGTATCTTTGGCTCGGCAGGCAGTTTGGGCTTGTTGTCCTCCCGCTGGCGGTCGAGCACCATCGGCATGTCCCAGAGACCGACCGCGTATTTCTCGATCACCCCGACCCGCCGTCGCCGGTCGCCATCGACGTCAAAATAGTAAAGATCGCCGGTGAAGGCAGCATCACCATCAGCGTCGTAGAACGGCTCGTCAAAGCCTCCTTTGCCATCGAAGTTGAGGTCGTTGAATGCCTCGGAGGAGAGCAGTGCCTCGCGGTCGCTGCGGCTGGCAACCGGCTCGCCATGGAGGGGAATCGAACGGCCGCCGTGCCATTCACCGAGAAACCGACCGGTCGATTTCAGGGCGGTTCTCCCGACATCGAGAAACATGTCTTTGGTGGGAATTGTCCAGAGCAACGGGCACATCGACCAGGTGATCAGGGCTGCCCCGAGCAGCAGGTTGCCGGCGTAGAGACCAATGAGGGCCGCCCCGGCCTTGTCGAGGATCGGCATGCCCGCCTCAACCTCTTCTTCCTCACTTGGCAACAGCTTGGGATGCACCAGCACCCAGAGGGCGGCCAGCGTGCCCCACATCAGCAGGCTGAAGACCAGAAAGATTGACCATTTTTCGAGCGAGATCGACTCCGGCAGGAAAAAGGCGAGGTTCTCATCGAGGTAGGTAAAGACGAATCCTGCAATCGGCTCATAGAGCACGACCGCCAAGCTCAGCGAGACGAAGACCTCGGCCGCGGCAATACTCGTCGCCACGATCCCCTTGTCGCTAGCCAGCCACATCAGATAGAGCAGGCCGAGCAGGACAACTCCGTCATAGGCAATCGCTGGCATCAGTCGCTCCGCTTGATAGGTGGTGTGCCGATCTGAAAATCAGGAGTCGGGCTGGGTGTCTTCGCTAGGTCGTCACCCGTTTGACCTCGGTCAGGCTCGTCGCTCCCTTGAGCACCTTGAGCAGGCCGTCGGTCTGCAGCGACTTTGTGCCCGCTTTGCGAGTCGCCCGTTTGAGTTCCTCGATTGAGGGTGAATCGGTGATCAGTTCACGAATCTGGTCGGTCATCACCATCAATTCGTGCAGTCCCATGCGGCCCTTGAAGCCGGCGTTGCCGCACTCTTCACAGCCCTTTTCTTTATAGATCTGCTTGATGACGCCCGGCTTGAGGCCGACTTTCTTGATCAGGTCGTTCGGCGGTGGGTACGGTTCGCGGCACTTCGGGCAGAGCCGGCGAGCGAGCCGCTGGGCCAGCACTGCCGTCACCGCGGTCTGGATGAGCATCGGGTCGAGACCGAGGTCAAGCATGCGGGTGACGGTGGCGACCGTGTCGTTGGCGTGAAGCGTCGAAAAGACGAAGTGGCCCGTGAGGGCGGCCTGGCAGGCGATTTCGGCTGTTTCCTTGTCACGAATCTCACCCACCAGCAGCACGTCGGGGTCCTGCCGCAGCACGCTGCGGAGAATGCTGGCAAAGGTCACTCCCGCTTGGCTGTTCACGGCAATCTGGGTGACACCGTCAAGCCGGTACTCGACCGGATCTTCAATGGTGGTGATGTTGTGCTGCTTGCGGTCGATCTCACTGAGCGAGGCGTAGCAGGTGGTGGTCTTGCCCGACCCGGTCGGCCCGGTCACCAGGAACATGCCGTAGGGCTTGTGAATCACCTCGCGGAGGGGATCGAGAATCTGGGTCCGCAGGCCGATGTTGCCCAGGCCCGCCGACATCACCCCGCCGGATGAGTTGAGCAATCGCAGCACCATCTTCTCGCCATAGCTCGTCGGCGTTGAGGCCGAACGAACGTCGTATTTGACCGTGTCGAGGATCGCGGCGAAGCCGCCGTCCTGCGGGCGGCGACGCTCTGAGATGTCCATGTCGGAGACGACCTTCAGGGCCGAGACAACGCCGCGGCCCTCGTCCTGCGAAAGATGCCGGGAATCCTGCAGGACCCCGTCCACCCGCAACCGGACGATGTACTCCTTGTCGCTGGGATCGAGGTGAACGTCGGTGGCGTTGAGATGCATCGCCCCGATCAGCACCTTCCGCATGTTGGCGACGTTTTCGGAGTAGGCCTCTTCGTTCTCCTCCTGATCGATGGCGATCGTGCCGTCTTTTTTCAGCAGCGTGAAGGAGGTGCCGCCGGTCGTGGGAGCCTTCTTTTTCTTTTTGCCGGAGGCCTGCTGCAATTTCTGGAAGAGATCCTTCAGTCGCTCTTTGAGCGGTTTCGCGGGTTTCGCCGCCTTTTCGGCTGCAGCAAGATCACGGTTGGCCGAAATCATCTGCCGGAGGTTTTTGAGGCCGTCTTTGGTGAGCAGTCGCTCGTTCGGCGGCACCCGCTTGTCTCGCTGTTTGGTGAACAGGAAGACCACCACGATGATGGCGACGGCAGCGACCGGCAGCAGAATCAGTCCGACCTGCATGACTCCGATAATCAGGCCGCCCACGGCCGCCCCGATGATGAGCGTCCACCACTCCATCTGCGGAATGCCGTAACGACCGTGCTCGCGATGCATCCACTTCGCCGCCCCGACCCCGGCGGCGGCCGTCAGCAGGAACACTAGCCAGAGCACCAGCCCGAGCACCGGGAAGCCGACCAACGACGGTGCGTAGAGTTCGGCCAAAACTGGGACAGTCCAGGCGGCGGTCACGGCTGCGGAAACTACGGCAAGGGCAGAAGGCGTCACTGCTGGTCCGTCAACTCGGCAATGGGATGATGAGGCAGCGGTGAAGAAACAACTGTTTGGTGTCAACGCGGAGAAGGCTTCGGGCCCACCCGCGGCGGAGTCGGCCGTTGTTGCCCGCCGGTGCCACCGTAGCCACGTCTGGGTTATATCCGCGGCAAATGAGCCGGGCAACCGGACCAGAGAGGTGGGAATGGCCGATCGTCGCTCGCCGCGACGTCAAAATCGGACAGCATGTTCCTCATCGTTTTCTAACTGGACGCTGGAGGCGAATTAAGCGGGAATACTCATAAATCTTTCGCCTCGTTAGCACCGATACACGCAACAGACAGCGGTTTCCCCATCCTTGCTTTGGCTACCGCCCCCCGCCCTTCGAAAGATACGGCAATGACTGCCACCGGCTCGCTCTCTGGGCAGCCTTCTGCCTTGCGGTTTCGACCAGCCTTTACGCTGGTTGAACTGCTGGTGACGATTGCGATTCTGGGCATCCTGATGGGGCTCGTCCTGCCGGCGATCGGTGTCGTTCGCGAGACAGCTCGGAGGAGTTCGTGCCAGAACAATCTCAAAGAGATTGGCACGGCCATGATTCACTTCGAGACGCTCAACGGCCGCCTGCCGGGCTGGCGGGATACGATTCCGGCGTACTCGAACTCGGCT
>CALAZQ010000026.1 GCA_937926325.1 uncultured Planctomycetaceae bacterium
CGCCGGCGACGCGACCGAACCGGGTGTCTATGCGGCCCGGCGGGTCGTCAAGCTCTACGGCGCGGGCGGGATCCGCGGGCTGGAGGCCTATCAGACCGGCATCCTCGTCTCCCCCACGGGCCACATCGTGACCGCCCTGAGCACCGCGCTCGACTCCGAAGCCATCGACTGTGTGCTCGACGACGGCCGTCGCTATCCCGCCAGACTGCTCGGCGCCGACCTGACGCGGGAACTGGCGGTGCTGGAGATCGATGGCGAGAACCTGCCCTGCTTCAGCCTCTCAACGAGCACGCCGCGGGCGGCCGTCGGCAGCCGGGTGCTGGCCCTGTCAAACCTGTTTGGGGTGGCCGTGGGGGATGAGCGGGTGAGCCTACAGCATGGCGTGATCGCCGCCTGTGTGCCGCTGCGGGCCCGGCGGGGGGCCCATGAGGCGGCCTACCGCGGCGACGTCTACATCCTCGACTGCACCACCAACAACCCCGGCTCACCGGGCGGCTGCCTGACCGACTGGCAGGGCCGGCTGCTCGGCATGCTTGGCAAAGAACTGCGAGCCGAACCGAGTGGCATCTGGCTGAGCTATGCCCTGCCGGCCGATGAGCTGGCCCGCGGCTATGAGCAGGTGCTCTCGGGCAAGCCCCCCGTAGACCCGGGGGCCGTCTCAGCTGGCGACTACGACCCCCGCCTGCTTGGCCTGCAGCTGGTACCCGACCTGCTCGATCAGACGCCGGCCTATGTCGAGACGGTGCTGCCGGAGTCAGCGGCCGCCACCGCCGGCCTTGAACCCGACGACCTGCTGGTGGCGGTGGGCGACCGCACGATCAACTCGCAGCGAGCCCTGCGGCAGGAGCTGGCCCGGCTGTTGCCCGGCGACACCGTCCGCCTCAGCCTGATCCGCGCCGGGGCGATCGTCACCGTCGTTCTCGGGCCGCTGCCCGCCCGTCCCGAACCGGCCACCGCTGAGGAGCCGCAATGACGCCCACAGCCGCAATGCCCACCCGCCGCTTTCTTGCCTGCAACCTCATGGTGGCCTCGCTTCTGCTCTCCGCGAGCAGCGGCATGGCCGCCCCGGAGCCGTCGCCGCTGGCCGTTGCCGAACAGGCTGCCTTTCAGGCCGCCCTCGACCGGGTCGCCCCGAGCATCGTCAGGATCGAGCCGACCGGCATCTCGAAAGCGCGGCTCACCCAGGCTGCCGAGGTGACGCCGGCCACCGGGCCATCGACAGGGCTGGTTGTTGGCCCGGAGGGCTGGGTGCTGACCACCGCCTTCGCCGTTCCGGCCGACATGAGCGAGGTGGTGGTCATCCTGCCGCCGGCAGCCGACAGTGACAGCGCCAGCGGGCCGCTGGTGCGGCTGGTCGGCCAAGTTGCCGGCCGCGACACCAACCGTGGCCTGGTGCTGCTGAAGTGCGATCCCCCCACGCTGCTGCCGGTGCCGGAATGGGCCGACCGCGACGAACTGACGCCAGGGCAGTGGGCCATCGCTGCCGGCCGGGTCTGGTCGGCGGCCCGGCCGAGCCTGGCGGTCGGGGTGCTCTCAGCCGTGGACCGCGCCTGGGGCCGGGCCATTCAGACCGATGCGGCCATCTCACCGGCCAACTACGGCGGTCCGCTGCTCGACATTCGCGGCCGGGTGATCGGCATCATCGCCCCGCTGCCAGCCGACACCGCCGGCATGAATCTGGGGACCGAACTCTACGATTCGGGAATCGGCTTTGCCGTGCCGATGAGCGATCTGCTGCCGCTGCTGCCCCGGCTCAAGCAGGGTGACAAGCTGGCAGCCGGCCTGCTCGGCATCGGCTATGACGCGACCGATGCCATCAACGGTTCACCGGTGATCAAGACCGTGCGGGCCGAATCGCCCGCCGCCGCAGCCGGGCTGCAGAGCGGTGACCGCATCGTGTCGGTCGATGGCCGGCCGGCTGAACGAATTGCCGATGTCCGGCATGCCCTCACGCCCCGACTGGCTGGCGATGCCGTCACGCTGGTCGTTCGCCGGGGACCGGAGGAGGCCGCCGAGGAGGTGGCCGTGACCGCCACCCTTGTCGACCGGCTGCCCCCCTGGAAGCGAACCATGCTCGGCCTGGTGCCGGCCCGCCGCGAGTTCCGTGGCCGCGACCGTACGGCCACGCCTGAGCCGGCGGTGGTCGGCTGGGTCTGGCCGGAGAGCCCGGCAGCCAAGGCGGGCCTGCAGCCGGGTGACACCATCACCGCAGCCGCAGCAACTGCGTCCGGCGACGCCGAGTCGGAACTGCGACCGATCGCCTCGGCAGCCGATCTGGCCGGCCTGCTGGGCGGGCTGGCCGCCGACAGCAGGGTGCTGCTCTCGGTCGATCGCGACGACGCTGACCAACGGCTGCAGGCCGCGACCGTGTTGCTGCCGGCGAATCCTCCGGCGGAGGTGCCGGCGATCGCCCCGGTGGACGAGCAGCCGCCTCCAACGGTACTCAAGCTGGAGGCCCCGGAACTGGCGGAGCCGGGCTGGGCGATCGTCCCGGCCGACGAAGACGGCCCGCCGCTGGGTGTGCTCGTGAGCTTTGACGAACCGGAGGGACCGCTGGAGGCTGCGGCCATCACCGGCCGGGTGGCGGCCTGGCGGGATGCCGTCGTCCGCTACCGCGTGGCGGTGGTGCTGATCGGCTCAGCCGATCCGGCCCGCTGGAGCCGGGCCGACCTCGACCGGGTGGGCCGCAGCCTCGAGGTGCTGCGAACGCGGCGGCGGCTCGACCCGACCCGCATCGGCTTCGTTGGCCGGGGGGCAGGGGGCACCTTCGCCTGGCTGGCCGCCGACCGGTTCAGCCCCGCGGTCCGCGGCGTGGCCCTGATCGACGCAGCCTTGCCGCGGCGGGCAACGATCGACGACGCCGCCCCTGACCGCTTCCGCTGGGTGCTGTTCGGTTCAGCGGCAGCCGCTGCGGCCGACCCCGAATCGGCCACAGCCCGCCGTCAGGCCGCCGACCGCGAACGACTCAGCAAGGCCGGCATCACTGTCGGCGATCTGCCGGCCACTGACAGCGACGCCGCCCGCGCCGCCGCCCTCTGCCGCTGGGTCGAGGCCCTCGGGGTGCTCTGACCGCCGCAGCTACGCTGTCGGCTGCATTGCCGACTTGGAGACCTTGTTCCAGTACCGTGAAAACCGCCCGAGGTCGGTCACCCGTGAGGCGTCGCAAAAGGGGGGCCAGTCAATCGGTACGACCGGCAGGCGGTCAGCCAACTCCGCGGCCGTCGCCCGCACCCCCGGGCAGGGAGTCGTGGCGACACAGACGTGGCTGGCCCCACAGGCAGCAGCCCGGGCAGTGAGCACGGCAGCCGGCTCGCCCAGCCAGCACTCAAGGCCCGGCACCTCTGCCAGACATTCAAAGATGAACACCAGCCGCTTGAGTGACGGCCGCTCCTGTTCCAGCCAAGCAGGGTCGAGAATAAAGAGGGCCGGTGCGTGCGGATGCCGGTGCAGGGCAGGGGAGGTTACCCCGAGTGAGTCAAGCGTCAGCCAGACCAGGGGCTGCCCCGGCGGCGGATCGGCAAACCAGGGTGATGCCGGCGGAATCGTCAGCCGCTCCGGCCGATCACCCGCCGCCGTAAAGAGCCGGTCGCTCAGTTCATCGTAGCTCCCCTCGACATCACACCGCCCCGCCACCGGGCAGTCACGACAATGGCGGCCGTCGGTGTACCGTTCAAGATTCTCCCGATTGAAGATGTAGGGCTTGTTGGCGAAGGTGCCCGCCACCCACTGCCAGGAAAAGTTGTTGCTGGCCGGGTCGGCATCGAGCAGATGCTCGAGGAACCAGCCGGCCCCGGCCTGCCACGACACCCCGCGGGTATGAACCAGCCACGAGGCCAGCCACATCCGTTCATGGTTGTGCAGCCAGCCGGTCTGGGTCAGCCGGCGGCTGAAGGCATCGACACAGGCCATTCCGGTCGTCCCCGCAGCAACATCAGCGGGGAGGTGGTCACTCTGTTGGCCGCGGGCGACGGCAGCCGGGGGCTCGAGATCTTCCCAGATCGCCTCCGGCCGGGCGGCGTAGACCCGCTGCCAATAGTCCCGCCAGCCGAGCTCACTGATGAGTTTTTCCGCCTGCGACCGTTCCCGAACCCGATCCAGGGCCGCATCCCGAACCTCGGCCAGCGAGAGCACCCCGTGTCGCAGCCAGGGTGAGAGCCTCGTCACCGCACCTCCGACATGGTTCCGCGACCGCCCGTAGGCGACAGGGTCGATCGCTTGCAGCCGCTCAACCGCCGCCTGCCGCCCCCCCCGAAACGGGCTTTCAACGATTGCCTGCCAGTTCGCTGCAAAATTTCCTGTCGCAGCAATGGAAGTCGAACTGGCAACCAACCGTTCCGCCAGGTGCCTGGCCCGGCGGTCTGCATCGGCCTCAAGCCACTCCGTCAGATTCTCCATCGCCACCACCCTCCAGCAAACGCTGCCACCAGGAAAGGCAGCACTGCCCAAAGGATATGCGCGGCCACTCCCGGCCGGCAGCCCCGGGGTTCCGTTGCGACGCGTGAAATTCCCCGCAGTCAGCAGGTCGTTCCGGCAACGTCCAGGTAAATCCAGGCCGCCGACAGAACTTGGCATAGGAATTGCACCTTGTTTCATTGCAGAAGAGCGCGTGTTCTTCGTCGGGAGCTGGCGGACCTGACAAATCGCAGACGGGCAATGACACACCAAGGCCGACAACCCGCACCACGGCAAGCGACGGATTCATGGTGAACCGGGTTGCGGCTCCGGCTGCCTGTTGCGTAGCCCACACATTGAAGATTGGCCAAGTACTTCCGTGTGCTTGGCCGCTGACGCCGGCCCGGTTCTTCCAATTGAGGTGGCTGCGGGCTAGCGATTCGTCCTTTATGGATGCCCCAATGGCTTGGGTGGGCAATCCGCCTAGCTCGCCCAGGCCGGGGCATCCAGGGCCATCAAGCCCGCGCGGGGGAGTTCGCCATGCTGGCAGTCTCAGCCCGGCCAGACGACGGGCTGTCTCCTATCATCCAATATCGATTTCTCATCAAAGGCGGAAACCGTGAAACTCATTCTGGCGATCATCCAGCCCGACAAGCTTGAACGGGTGAAGCAGGCACTCTCTGAAGTTGAGGTCTTTCGGCTCACCATCCTCGATGTGCAGGGCTTTGGCCGACAGCTCGGTCATGCCGAGACCTATCGGGGCCATGAGATCGCGGTCAACCTCCTTCGCAAGGTGCAGCTGCAGATCGCCGTCAACGAAGAGTTCGTTGAGCCAACCATCGACGCCATCCTGTCAGCCGGCCGCTCCGGCGAGCAGGGCGAAATCGGTGATGGCAAGATCTTCATCCTGCCCATGGACGAGTGCGTCCGCATCCGCACCGGTGAACGCGGCCACGCCGCGATCTAGCCATCAGCGGCAGGAAAGTGGTGATCGGTCACGCTAGCCACCGCTCGGGAATACCCACGCCCACTCGCTTGACGTTCACGTCGGCCATCCAGGCCTCCGTTCACTGCCTGTCCGCTGCGCTTTCGCCCTCCGGGCTACGCTTGCTTCCAGAGCACGCTCGTGGGCATGGGCATCCCCTCGCTCGTCAAACCGCTGGCAGAGGAAGCCGGGAGCGGAAGCGACCGGACAGGTAGAACGTCTGAAGCCGCTCCCCTCCGCAGCGACTGACTGCCACCCGGCGGCAGGATGCCGCCAAATGAGCACCAGCAACAGCGTGCAAACCTCTGGCTTTGCATGCTGCTGCCCAAAGGAAAGTCGGGCAGGAGGCCAAACCTGTTCGGCACCAATTCTGCTACCCTGATTTTGCAACGCTGCTGTCGATT
>CALAZQ010000027.1 GCA_937926325.1 uncultured Planctomycetaceae bacterium
AATGGGCAGCACAGGATTCGAACCTGTGACCTCCACGGTGTGAACGTGGCGCTCTAACCAACTGAGCTAGCTGCCCGCAACGCCAAACTCTAGCACGCCCGGGACGGTTCGTCACGACCCTGACGGCGGCTTCGGGGCTTCAAACACGGGCCCGGTCGCGATCGACTCGTCTTCGTCATACCGGCTCGGCGGTGGCTGCCGACTCGTTCCGCCCCGGCTGCCCTCGAGCTGGCCAGCCACGTCGAGGTCACGAGAGATCGTCGCCCATTGCCGCCGCAGATCGGCCAGACTCTTGCCCACGGTTCGGCCCACCTCTGGCAGCCGCTTGCCGTAGAGCATCACCGCGATCGCGCCGATGGCGAGGATTTCGAATGGGCCCAACCCGAACATGACTTTGCCTTTCCTCGGAGCCTACCGTGATGACCAAAGAAGCGCATCCCTCGGCGGGGAACGCTGGAGGCAACCGCCGTCGCCGGTGAACTTATTCGGTCGGACGTGAATCGGCACCGGCCGAGTTGCCCGGCTGTCCCAGGCGGGGCTCGTCGTCGCCGGCATTAATGCCCCGTTTAAACTCGACGATTCCCTCGCCGAGCGACCGCATCACCCGCGGCAGACGGGCGCCGAACAACAGCAGGATCACCACTGCGACAACGATGAGTTCGACCGTGCCAAGGCCCATGAAGCCGAGCATGCTGGTGACCTTTCTGTCTTTCCGGACCGGCATTCACCGGTATCCGGGGAGGTGGAGCTGGCGGCCGCAGATTGCTGCTTGACGGCCTACCATGCTGCACACAAGTCTATCTTACCCCGTCAGCGGGTCAAACCTTGCTCATCCTCGGCCTTCGAGGATAGTCGGCCGAACTGATCAGCTGTCTGTTTCGGCCGACTTTTCCCGCTCGCGCGGTGCAGCGGCTGATAGCGGTAGTAGACCTCGAGCATCAGGGCCGCGAGTGCCGTGGCATAGACACGTCCGCCGTGACGCCCCCAAGCCGCGTCAGGATCCCAACTTCCGACCGGGGAACCGGTGCCGGTTCGCTGCAGCGACAGCAGCGTCTGCTGCAGGCCACTGTTCCACCGCTGCCAGGGTTCCCCCCCCACATGAAACAGGGCCAATGTGCCGTAGTACCAGGCGTAGCTATCGACCCGCGAACGGCCCGGGCGATGCTGGTCAAGGAACGCGGCAGCCTCCGCGACTGTAGGTGATTCAGGGGAGAGCCCGAGTAGCAGCCGGGCGTAGAGCGCCTCGGCGGTCATGGCCGGCGTCGGCCGTTCACCGGGACGGTACGAAGCCAATCCCGCCCGCCGTCCCGACGTCACGGTATCGAGAAACCCCCGACTCGCCTCTTCGGCAGCGGCGGCTTCAGCCAGTCCGAGCTGCCGGCTGCTCGCCAGTGCCATCAATTGCCAGCCCAGTTGGCTCGTGTCGCCCCGGTCACCGGCCGCATACCGCCAGCCGCCAGTGGTCGGATGCTGTCGAGAAACCGTATAGCCGATTGCCCGGCGGAGCACCGGCCGCAGGGCGGGGTCACCGGTAAGGGCGTAGCACTCGGCCACAGCAAGTGTCGCCATGCCATGGCAGTAGAGTTCAGCAAAGAAGGCTGCTGGCCCGGCCAGTGAGCCGTCGGCCCGCTGTCGCTCGGCCAGGAACCGCATTCCGCGGTCGACAACGTCGGCATAGGGCCCCGCCTCGGGCGTGTGGCCCGCTGCCAGAAACGCGAGCAACGCGAGCCCGGTCACCCCATGATCACTCGACCGGCCACTCTCCGGACCATGCCCCCCGTGCGCAGCCAGGGATGGGCCGACCACCCGGCCGGCAGCGTAGCGGCTGGCGTCCCAGCGGCCGTCGGCCGACTGCGTCCTGGCCAGCCAGCCGAGCGCCGCGGCCACCGCCGCCTCGGTGGCATCAGAGCCCCCCCAGGCCAGGACGGCCTGCCGCCGGGCTGGACCGGTTCGCGGGCCGAGGGCAACCGGCGGAGGGAACCGGTCTGCCTCGGAAAGAGCCGACGCCGGTTCGGCTGGCCGCGGCAGGCCTGCCGTCCGCACCGCAGCTGCCAGTCCCGCGGCAATATCAGACCGCATGTCTCCCTCGAGCGGTTGGCCCTCTGCCGCCACCGCTGCCGCGGGCTCTGGTGGCAGGCTGGCCTCCAGTAACGGCGGTGGCGGTGGCTCAGCAGACGCCCCGGCCGGCTCGCCAGCATCAGCAGTGGCGACCGCCTCGGCCGAATCTGGAGGCATGATGGAGGCCGACGACGACTCACCTGCGAGCTCTGCCGACGGCTCGCGGGCCGCAGGCTCAGCGGCCTCGGCCACCTCATCCTCGACGACCAGCACCACCGTGACCGACTCACTGTCGGCGGCAGCCCCTGCGGCACCGCCATCCCTCGCACCGAACAGCGTCCATCCACCAACCACCACGAGATGCAGCAGCAGCGACAGCACGACACACTTCTGCAGCGTGTTGGATTGCAGCCAGCCGGTCCGCAGCAGCAGCGCGAGACCACAGACCACGCCCAGAGCCACTCCAACCGCAATGCCGGCAGAAATCGTCATGCGTGAAGCACCTCGCCCCGGTAGATCGGCGGCAACCGAATTGCCCCACAGCCTGCTATCGCCGGCGAACGGCGATGGCCACCTGCGGAATACCGGCAGCACGGCAGGCCTCGTAAATCTCCGTCATGCGACCATGGGTGGCATCACTCGCGCCGCGAATCGTCACCGTCGTCGTGCCGGCAGCGCGGGCCGCGAGCAGTTCCGCCTCGAGCCCGTCGGCCGTAACCGGTCGCCCCGCAAGCCGCACTCCACCGGCTGTCAGCACCTCAATCACAACTGCCGCCTCCGGGGCAGCTGCCGCCTTCGAGGCTGTCGGCAGGTCGAGCTCGACCGCCTGCTCGCTGTCGGAGAACCGGGCCGCCCCCATGAAGAACAACGCAATGACCAGGATGACGTCGATCATCGGTGTCAGATTCGGGCCCTGTGGCTCGTCATCTCCAGCTGATGGCAGCCGCATCGCTCACCCCGCCTTCCGCCGTGTCCCCAGCTCGGCACCAGTGGCTGCGACCGCTTCAATCACCGGCTGACAGCACTCATCAAGTTGCATCGCCAACCGATCCACCCGGCTGGTGAAATAGCTGTGCAGTACCAACGCTGGAATCGCCACGACGAGGCCCATGGCCGTGGTGATCAACGCTTCCCCGAAACCCCGGGCAAGGAGATCGGGCTGGCCCATCGCGCCGGCGGCGGCAATGTCGTTGAACGAACGGATCAGGCCAAGCACCGTGCCGAGCAGGCCGAACAGCGGGCTGATCGTGGCCACGCCGTTGAAGACCCGGCGGTACTTCCGCAGATGGTTCAGCTCCCGCTCGCAGGCGTCGATCGCCGCCTGTTCAACCTCGACCGCCGGGCGGCCCCAGCGGCGGACCGCTGCGGCAAAGGCTCGGGCGACGGGGCTGGGATGCGCGGCGCAGGCTGCCGCCGCCTCGGCCCGATCGAATTCACCGGCCTGCAACCGACCGACGAACCGCTCGACGAATAACACCGGCACCACCTGACTGGTCCGCAGGCTGACGGCCCGCTCAATTCCAAACACCACCAGAGCAAATGAGCAGGCGAGCAGCGGAATCATCAGCAGGCCGCCGCCAAACAGCAGTTCCAGCGGCCGGCCCGAACCACCGATGCGGCCGCTGGCGACCGCCACCGAGATGCCCGCCGCCTCGGCGTCTGCCCCGGTCGGCGGCGGTGCCTCGGCAGCCGCCGGCTCGTCATCCCCCGCCCAGGCTCGCACCGTCTGCCCGCAGGCCGGCCCCGCCCCCGCGGCCAGACCCGCGAGCAGCAGCGCGATCACCAGCCGGTGACAGCAGATTGGCCACGGGCGTTGAAGAACCATCGGGCACCGGTGCCTAGAAGTTCGCGTCGCAGCCGGTGTCGACATCACCAACCATGTGCAGGTGATCATGATCGATGTAAACCACCTCTTGGCAGTCCTCGTCGACCAGGGTGTGCGGCACCGGCCAGCCCACCCGCGTGACCTCCTGGAAATAGATCGTGCACTTGTAGTGGGCATGGTGCAGCTGGGCGGGACCGACCAGCGGATAGTGCCGCGGCGGATCGACGTAGTCTGAAATTTTGCATTTCGTGATCCGCACGTTGTTCCGTTGGATCTCATAGAGGAACGGCCAGTTGCCCTGCACGGGCCGAGCCTTTTCGAGGGCCCGCATCACCTCGTCGTCGCTCGGCTCGTCGAGGGCTTCACAGGGGCCGCCAGGGGCGATCGGCCCCAGGATCGGGGCCCGCTCATACCGCTCGTAGTTCCAGAACTGGTCTTCTTTGGCCTTCTGAATGCCCACCGGCACCGGCACCGGAATGGCCAGCGGACCGAGGTTCGGCCCCTGGGCCGTCAGCCAGAAACAGCCGGTCTGCGTCAGGCCAACTGCTGCTGCCAGAACAGCGGCGATCTGCCGCCCGTGAGTTGTCACCATCGAATCGTTCCTCGTGCGTAAGGCGGGATGAAACATCCTGCCGGTTGTATCGACGCTGACGGCCACGCAACTTGCGGGCGATCTTCCGGCTATGATGATTTTTCGCCCCGGCCGCAAAAAAACCCGCCCGGAGGTCCTGCCTCCGGGCGGGCTGCTGGAAGTGCACTCGAATCGGGTGCAGTTCGCTGGTTGTTTCTGCTGGCAGCCCTCGGCTGCCGATTCATCACCGATGATGGCTGTGGATGTGCCGCTCGTCGAAGTCGAGATACCACCAGCCGTCATCCCACTCGAGGGAAACCCGCCGCCAGCCCAGCGGCACCTGCGGGTAGGGATAGAACGGGCCGATGTACGGCCAGGCAGTCGGCGAATACTGGGTCGGATACTGCAGTGCCGCATAGTTGGGCGAGGCAGCGTAACTGGGCCAGGCATAGTTGGGCACGTTGGGGCCATCGCCTCGCATCGGCACCGGTGGCATGCCGACACCGGCGGCCCCCATCGGCCGCGGCGTTCCCATCGCCATTCCGGGCATCGGACCGGCCGGCATCTGGCCCTGGTACCCACCAGCCTCATAGCCGCCGTTTCCAGCGGCTCCTTCATAGACCCGCATCGAGCCTGGGACGACCCGCTCGCCGTCGATCATTTCCTGGTTGCCCATCGCCCGCATCCCAACCGGCTGCACCGGGGCTGATGTCATCCGCATCGGTCGCGGGCTGCCGGCCATCCGCGTCGGCACCCGCACGCCCCGCTCGGTCGCGCGGGCCAGCCGCACCTGTTCGGGCTGCTCGGCGGCGTAGACCGCCTGCCGGGCGGCCGCGACATCTTCAGCCAGCGGCCCCTCGGCCCGCTGCTCAAGCGGCTGCGGCGAAATTGCCTGCGGCTTCGGCGGCTCGACGCCGGCAAAGTCCCAGGCCCGCTTCGGCAGGGCAAGATTCGCCCCACCGGCGGCCGCCGGCGATGCCACCGTGAGCCGATTGACCACCCGTTCAACTCCAGCGGTCGATTCCGCCAGTCCAATTGCCGCGGCGATGTGCTTGGCATTGGAGACCTTTCCTTCCAGCCAGACAGTGCCCTGCTTGGCCCTGACTTTGACGCGGTAGCCGTCGAGTGTTCCTGAGTCCCGCAGCCGCACGGCCACGGTTTTGGCGAGATCCTCCGCGCGAACATCGGCCAGCCCAAAGCTGGCGACGAGCACGGCGACCCCGCAGGTGATTCTTGTCAGCGACATGTAACCCTCCTTGATTCGATGCCGGTGTCTTCGGAGGTGTTTTCATCCGGCAAGCCAGCCGCATGCAGCCCCCGTCGCCAGCCGGCGACACTTCCATGGGAGTTCCATCGGCAGCCGGTGGTGCCGGAGGGGAGTTTTTTTCCGATTAACGCGGAAAAAGGGATGGCGACAGGCTTTTCCGCAGTCCGCTACGCCCGGTGGCGGCGGGTTGCCGGCAGCTCGATGATCGCGATCATCGTCATCAAGGTCAGCGTGACGGCACTGGTCGTCGCGATACCGGGGCCGAGCTGGAGCGTGACCCCGCAGACAGTCCCGACGAGGCCAAGCGCAGCCAGACAGGCCCACTGGCCCAGCCGCTCGTACCGGGTGCCCTCAGTGAACCGGGTGCCACCAGCCGTCAGCAGGCCCAGCAGTTGAACCAGCCCGACCAGGCAAAAGAGCGGATTGAGCGAAACAGCGAAAAGCGGCAGCATCATGCAGCAGGGCCCGGGAGGGAAACGTTCGGCACCCCGACAGTACCAACGCCTTCGCCTCGTCGCCAGCCCGGCCAGTCCCGTCGATCACCGGCCAATCACCTCCGTCAGCCGCTTTTCCAGATCGGTGACAATCACATTGCGATCGACCACCGTCCCCTCGGCGTCGAGCAGCAGCATGGTCGGGAGCGTCAGGATGCCCAGTTCCTCCGCCAGCCGTCCATCCAGACCTGCCGGCTCATGCAACTGGGGCCAGGGCAGGGGACTGGTCTGAAGGAACCGGTCTAGCGCCGCCTGATCGCCATCGAGGGCGATGCCGACGACCGCCAGCTTGCGGGAACCGTAGCGAGCCTGCAGTTCTCGAATTCTGGCGATATCGACTTTGCACGGCTCGCACCAGGTCGCCCAGTAGTGCACCAGTACAGGCGTGCCCCGAAACTGGCTGAGGCTGAGCTTCCTGCCGTCAGTGGTTTCCCCGCTGAGGTCAAGCGGCTTGCCCACCGCAGCGAGCCGGCGAACGGCACCGCGAGCCTTGCGGGCCGAGGCCGATTCCGGAAACTGATCGACGATCGCCTGGTACCGGGCAACCGCGTCATCTTCCTGGCCGGAAAACTCGGCCGCGATGCCAATCTGTAGCATCGCCTCGGCCGCATCGTTCGCCTCGGGATAGGCCTCAACAAAGGCGGCCAGTTCGTCGAGCCAGGCGGCCTGCACCGCTTCGATATCGGCCTCGGGCTGCTGCATCTGGGCCGCATAACGGGCTGACGCAAGCCGAAAAGCCAGAAACGGCTTGAGCGGGTCGCTGGCCGGAAGGTCCTCCTCCAGTTGCTCGAGCCGGCCGATGCCATCTGGCAGCGTTCCCTCCTGGGTCGCTGCGGCCAGGGTCTCGATCAACTGACGCAGCCAGAACTCCCGCTCGTCAGCGACCGCGGCCGCGACCACGTCCTCGAGCACCGCCACCTGGCTGGCCACCAGTTTGCGACGTTCAGCGTCGGTGGCTCCAGGCAGCTGGTCTTCCAACAGCCGCAGCTTGTCCAGAAACGGCTTGAGAGACTCTGTGCTCACCACGCCGGTGGGCAACGACTGAGCATCGGCCCGGGGGGAGAAGAAGGCAAACCCTTCTGTGACGACGCCACCGGCATCGGTGAGCTGGGGCAGGTCGAGCGGCCGCCAGACCGCACCGCAGCGGACCAGCGACCCGACAAAGACCTGCGACCCTGCCCCGGTGCCAGACTCGGTCAATGCCACCACGTTGTCGTAGGCGAGCACATCCCGCGTCGCTGCATCGCCCCCTTTAGGCAGCACACCTGGCGGGCCGGCAAGCATGGCTGTCCAGCGCGTTCCCGGCCCGATCTGCCGCTGCCGTTCCGCCAGTTGGGGAAAGTTCTCGGCGGCAGCTGCGGCTCGCCGACTGAGCTGGTCGAGCAGGTCGCCGTCAAAGCCGGCCGTCACCAGGTCATCCCGTGACGGGAGCAGCCGCTGAAAGGCCGCGACGTCCCGATCCCGCAGCGCGGCCACGATCTCGGCAGTCGCCTCCTCCGCCGAGAGCTGCTTCCAACGATCGAGCCGTTCGTCACCATCGGTATCGACACCCCACCGGCTGCCCGCGGCGGCCAGCCAGCGGGCCTGATCAGGCTTGGCGTTGTGGTCGGCATCGATGTCGCGATAGACCTCGAGGCCATCCCGGTAATAGCTCCAGTGGTCGACCACGCGGTCGCCATTGGTGTCGGCAAACCGCCGCAGCAGGGTGCCATCGGCCGAGCGGACCACCCAGGCGGTCATGCTGTCGGTCTTTTCCATTGAAAGCGTTGCCTGCTTCGCGGCCGCCGCGTCGGGAATGTCATAGTCAACGGTATGCCGCGGCTTGAGGCCCAGGGCATACTCAACGGTCGGCTGGGCCGCCGCGAGCGGCCGGGCAAGAAAGACCGTTGTCGACGCGGCTGCAGCCCAGACGGCGGCCACGATTCCGAGACGACGGCTGACCGGAGCGGCAGAACGCTTGCATATGCGGCTGAACATCGGCAATGGGCCTCCTGGCTGGCTAAGGGTGTCGGCGTCCGCGGCGGCAGCCTACCTGAGGGCCCGGCGAGCCGTCAGCGCCGGCTTCCCGGCAGTCCCGCGGAAAACGCCCGGCTGTTGCAAACGGGCCGGCAGCGAGGGTAGGTTTCAGACAGTTGGCAGATGCCAACGGCAGCGGGCGCGCGTAGCTCAGTTGGTTAGAGCGCCACCCTGATAAGGTGGAGGTCCCAAGTTCGAGTCTTGGCGCGCGCA
>CALAZQ010000028.1 GCA_937926325.1 uncultured Planctomycetaceae bacterium
CTCATCCCGACGCGCTCTGGGCTCCGTGGCGGCTGGCTTATATCAAAGGTGAGTCTGGCAACGCAGCCGCCCCGGAGCCGGCCAGCTGGCGACCCGGAGCCGAGACCGGCTGCTTCCTCTGCCGGGCGGCGGCGGTCTCGGAGGATCATGACCGTGACCTTGGGGTGATCGAGCGGACGCCTCAGAGCATCGTCGTACTCAACCGCTACCCCTATGCCAACGGCCACCTGCTCGTCGCCCCGCTCGACCACCGGGCAACCTTGGCCGAGCTGGCAGACAGCCAGCTGCTCGACCTCCAGCTGCGGCTGGCTGACTGGTGTAGCCGGCTGGAACAGACACTGCAGTGCCAGGGCCTCAATGTCGGCCTCAACCTCGGCCGGGTCGCCGGTGCCGGCCTGCCCGGGCATCTGCACTGGCACATCGTGCCGCGGTGGCCCGGCGATGTGAATTTCATGACCAGCGTGGCCGGGGTCCGGGTGATTCCCCAGGCCCTCGACAGCCTCTGGGAACAGCTCCGGGAGGGACGATGACCGCAGCCGAAACGCCGACCCCTGCTGGCCCCCAGCCCCCTCCCCTGCCCGCCGACTGGCGAACCCGCGAGGGGGCGTTGCTGGGCCCATGGGCGATGCCTGCCGCCGACTCGGCCGGCCGGCTCCACCCCGAACCACCACATCCCTTTCGCAGCCCCTACCAACGCGACCGCGACCGGGTGGTCCACTCCGCGGCCTTCCGGCGGCTGGCCCACAAGACGCAGGTCTTCACCGATTATCCCGGCGACTACCACCGCAGCCGGCTGACCCACACCCTCGAGGTGACCAGCATCGCCCGGACACTCGCCCGGTCGTTGGCCCTCAATGAAGACCTCGTCGAAACCCTCGCCTTGGCCCACGACATCGGCCACCCGCCACTGGGCCACGCCGGGGAAGACACCCTGAACGAACTGCTTGAAAACGACGGAGGCTTCAACCACAACCGCCAAGCGCTGCGGATCATGACGCTGTTGGAGCAGCGGTATCCCGGCTTCCCTGGGCTCAACCTCTCGCAAGAGGTGCTCGATGCCCAGGCCGTGCGGGCCCGGCTGCCCGACGCCCCGCCACCGCTGCTCGAGGCCCAGGTGGTCGACGCTGCCGACTCAATCGCCTACGACACCCACGACGCCGATGATGCCATCGAGCTGGGGTTTGTCAGCCTTGATGAACTGCTCGAACTACCCTTGGTGGCCACCGCTGCCGCGTCCGTCGGCCAGCGACACGGCCGGCTGGGGCCACTCGCCCTCCGGCGGGCGGTCCTCCATGAGCTGGTCGAGCTGCAGGTCGCCGGCTTGATCGAAACGACGACGGCCCGGCTCGGGCAACTGGGGATCAGTTCAGTTACGGCGGTTCGGGAGGCCTCAGCAGATGGCTCCCGCCTGGTCGCCCATGCGGCCACAATCGCCGCCGGCAAACGTGAGCTGGAACAGTTCCTGTTCCAGCAGGTCTACCGCAGCGGGCAGGTGATGGAGGTGCGGCGGCAGGCCCAGGGCCAGCTGCGGCAGCTCTTCAGCTGGTACTGCGAGCACTCCCGCGAGATGCCCCCCCGGTACCGCGGGCGGGTCGAGTCGCTGGGACTGCGGCGAAGTGTGGCCGACTACATCGCCGGCATGACCGACCGCTTTCTCAACCGCGATGTTCGACGGCGACTCGGCTGAACGACCGCCAAAGCCGGCACAACCGACACCGCCAGCCAGCGGCGGTCACCGCTGGTTCCGGCAAGGGCCAGCGGGGCGTGGTACGATTTTGGCGTCGAATCCGTGTCCCCGTTGCCACCGGCCACTGGCCACCCACATCTCAGAAGCCCACACCATGACACTCGTCGTCCTCCGCTCACTGTTCTTCATGGTCTCCCTCGGGATCGCCGTCCTCATTTTCAATGGTGAGGCGATGCGGTCAGCCCCCGACTGGGTGCCCTGGCTCGTGCTGCTGGTCATGGTCGGGCTGCCGATCGGCGTGATCGCGGCCGATATGAAGGTCCGCAACAAGGATCTGACGGTGATCACCTCGATCTATTTCGGCCTGTTGATCGGCGTCTTTCTCACCTACGTGGCGGTTCTGGCCCTGAGCCCGATCTTCGCGTCATTCCCCAATTCACCGGTCGTGCCCTGGCTGTCGCCGATTCTCGGCATGCTGCTCTGCTATGTCTCGACGAGCCTGCTGCTGCAGACACGTGACGACTTTCGGTTCATCATTCCGTACGTGCAGTTTGCTCGCGACGTCCGCGGCCTGCGGCCCAATGTGCTCGATGCCAGTGCCATCATCGACGGCCGGATTGCTGAATTGGCCGACACCGGCCTGTTCCAGAGCCGGTTTGTGGTGCCGGCAACAGTCATGGAGGAACTGCAGGAGATCTCCGACGCCGCCGACAAGGCCCGTCGGATGCGGGGCCGCCGCGGCCTCGACGTCCTCGGCCGGCTGCGGAGCACCCCGACGATTGACGTCGAGATTCTCGCCCCGCGGGAGCCGCTCGCCGAGACGGCCTCGATGGAGTCAGAAATCGTCGAACTGGCCCGTGAACTGGGGGGCCGGGTCATCACCAACGATCCCAATCTCGTCAAGATTGCCGGTGTCCGCGGCGTGCCGGCACTCAACGTCAACGACATCGCCGTCGCCCTGCGGCCGTCCTATGTGCCGGGCGACATGATCGACGTCAAAATCGTCAAGCCGGGTGAAGAGATGGGCCAGGGGGTCGGCTTCCTCGACGACGGCACCATGGTGGTGGTGGAGCACGGCCGCGACGTGATCGGCCGCACCATTCCCGTCAGCGTCACCAGCACCCTGCAGACCTCGGCCGGCCGACTGGTCTTCGCCCGGCCCGAAATGCACCGGGCGTAAACGCCAAACTGTCACGTTCACTCGGCGGCTGCCTGTGGCAGCCGATTGAGCGTGTACCAACCCGTGCTGTTTCGCAGCGGCTCACCTGCGGCACTCCGCAGGCCAGTCGCCTTCAGTTCATGCAGGCAGCCCTCGCGGAGATTGCCGACGGTCAGCCGCACCGTCCGGCCGTCAGCCGAGGGTTCCGCCCGTTCGATCGGGCAGGCTGCCTCATCGACCACCGGGCTGCCGTAGCCCGACTGATAGATGTAGGTAAAGCCGCGGCCAGAATAGCTGGTCGGATCGGCGGCGGTGGCACGATCGACCGGCTGGGTGAACTCGAGTTCAAACCCGTCTGGCAGCACCCGCATGGCGAGGATTTCAAACGGCGTCTTCCCGGTCCAGCGAACCCGTTCGAGGGCAAAGCTGCCCGGCCCCCGGGAGCCCCAGCCCCGGTTGGTACCGCCCACATAGAGCGTGCCGGCCGGTGAGAATTGCTCGGCCAGTGAGCCGCTGCGAAAGCCCTCGAGCATGCGGAAGCAGGCCCCCTGCCGAATGCCTTCAACCTCCTCGATGCAACACCGCATCACGATGCTGTGGCTCTGATCGGTCACCAGCAACTGGCCGGCGAAGGGCCCAAAGGCACCACCGGTCGTGTCACAGATCACGCCCGCGGCACTCTTACCCATCAGGTCATATGGGAACTGCACAGCTGGTGGCCGCAGCTGCTCAATTCGCTGCATTTCGGTGGCGATCCGCGAGCCACTCTTCGGCTCAACCGGGGGCGGCCCCATCCCGGCAGCCTGCTCGTACCAGCGGTTGCCGCCGGGATGGCCCATGAAGTCGCCCGGCACCAGATGCTTAAGGCTGCAGGTGCCGTTCCAGAGACCCTGATTGTCGGTGTAATAGACCGCCCCGTCACAGCCAAAGCCGATTCCCCCGGGTGAACGGATGCCACTGCAGGTCGGGACGGTGGTGCCGTCAGCATTGACCCGCAGGCACCAGCCCCGAAACAGGCTCTGGCTTGAGGATGAGCCGGTCAGGCAGAGCACCACCCAGATGTCGCCGGCGGCATCGAACTTGGAACCAAAGGCATACTCGTGATAGTCGCCGTTGATCCCCCAGCCATCACTGACCGTCTCAAATCGGTCGGCTCGGCCGTCGCCGTCATCATCGGCCAGCCGGGAGACCTCACCCCGCTGGGTCACGTAGAGCCAGCCGCCGGCAGGGCCAACACCCTCCGCCGGCCGCCAGGCAAGGCCGAGCACCTCGTGAAGCCCCGCGGCAAACCGCTCCCAGACAATCGCGTCGAGGTCTCCCTCCGTGCCGGTCGCCATCCAGATCTCACCCCGGCGGCTGGCCACCGCGAGACGATCGGGTCGGCCGGCGGCACCTGGAATCCACTCCAGAGCCCCCACCTCCAGCTCGGCAGCGGCCGGCGTCGGCAGCTGCTCAATGGTCCAGAAGTCAGCCTGCTCGGCCGCATCGCTGCAACGAGCAGGCCCGCAGCAGACGGTCAGCGTCAGGCAAATCAGCCAGGTGAATCGAAGCACAGTCACCATCTCAGTTCCTCCTCGATCTCGATGCGGTCGTTTACGACGGACAGCGGCAGCCGCAGTTCCACCCGACCGTCTGCCTCATAGCGGAACGGCTGCAGATGCTGCGGCTGCGCAGCCCGGACCCTCCAGTAGCCATCGACCCGGTACCAGCCGTCAGCCTCGGCCTCAATCGACTTTCCCGAGGCCAGCCGGAAGGCAGCCGCTGGCAGCGGCTCCCCCACAATCGTCAGCCGCCGCCGCAGGCCGACTGGCGTCAGCGTGCCGCTGTCGTCAGCGGTCGCGAGCGGTTCATAGGCCTCCACCACCTGCCGCCCCAGCCACTCCCAGCGAAAGCTGGGCCGACCGGCGGCGTCGAGGCTGTAACCGCTGAAGCGAAACCCGGCGACCGGCCCACCGGCATTGCGGTTCGATCCCTCCGGCCAGGCCGCCGTGGCGATTTCAGACTCGCTCGCAAAGGCTGCCAGTGGCGTTGCCGAGTCGGGGCTGATCAGGCCGCTGCCCAGCGGTGGCTGAAACCCCTGGCCGCGACCGCTCCAGTGCCGGCCGGCGTCGATGAAGCCGCCCCGCCAGAGCAGTGCCAGCCGCAGCTTGTCGGCGTCCCAGGCGAGGTGAACGCCCTCGGGATAGCCGACAGCGATCGCCCGCGGTCCCGCCCCCTCGATGAAGTTGCGGTAGATGATCGGCCGGTCGGTCGGCACCAGCTCGATCGGATTCTTGCCCGCCCCCACCGGTGGCCGCGGCTTCGCGGTGGCCACGTACCGCCAGACCGCCTCAATCTGGCCAGCCGCAGTGCCGTCGAGCAGGTCGGGAAAGAAGCTCTTGCCGCCCGGCCAGGCGGCCGGCATCCGGGTGCCGGGCCGGAATCGCTGCGGATCTTCGACGTAAGCCAAAAACCATTCGTGCCGCAGCCGCTTGGGCATTCGCGTCATATCGATCAGCCCCAGGCTCTGACCCTTCTCGCCGCCAAAGGCATGGCACTTGATGCAGCCAAGCGCCTTGGCCCCGACGAGGTGTCGCCCCTGCTCGATCACCTCGGCCTCCGGGTGGCCGGAGAGCGTCGAGATTGCCACTGGTGTCTTGGGATCTTCAGCCAGCAGACGAGCCAGAGCGTCAACGGTCGGCTTGTGCCACTTCGGCATCAAGGTCCGCAAGGTCTCGCCTCGGTCCCGGCCACCCTGCAGCAGCACCTCGGTGATGAAGGCCGGCCGCAGTTTGTCGCCAACTCCGGTCAGCGTCGGCGGCAGCCGTCCCTCGTCACCGAGTTCCGGCTGTTTGCCGGTGAACAGTTCGTCGCGGGCCGGCTCCTTCAGCAACGGCTCATCATCTTCGTCAAGCATCACGACTGCCGGCAGCACGCCCCCCTTGCCCGGCTGTCCAGGTTCGGCCCGGCTGTGGCAGGCGTAGCAGTTGAGCGCTGTCAGTAGCCGATCGATCGACTGCTCGCGGGCCGGGGCAACCGCAGCCGCCGACTGTAACCAGTTGATTGCTGCGAGCAGGGCATTCCGCTGCACGGCGTCGAGGTCATACCGCGGCAGCCCCGGGGAGGGTGATTCGGCGAGGCAACCTGCCTGCGGCCGCAAGGTCGCCAGCGGGCCGGCAACAAGGGTGCTGGCAATCGGAGGGCTGTCTTTGCCGACTGCCAGCTGATGGCAGTTGGCGCAGCCGCTGGCGGCAAAGTGCGTGCGGCCGGCAGCCAACAGCTGGTCGGTGGTCTCAGCTGAAGGCTCCGGCGAACCCTCAGTGGCCGGCGCAGCAGCCGCATCGTCGTTGGCCTGTTCAAGCAGATAGGCGACAACATGCCGCCGGTCGCGGTCGCTGAGGGTCGTCGCCGGCATGCGGCCGGCCGGCCGCACCGCAAACGGGGCTTTGAGAAACTCATCGAGGGCCCGCGGCGACCACTTCGCAGCGAGGTGAACCAGCGGCAGTCGCTCGGGCAGCAGTTCGGCGTTGTCAGTCCCGCGTGCCAGATGGCAGGTGGCACAGCCGCTCTGAGCGAACAGCTTCGCTCCGGCATCGGCCTTGGCATCAGCAAACCGGTCCGGCGCCTGGTCGACGAATTCACCGGTGGCCCTCAGCAGGGAGCCGATCGTCTCCACCCGCGCCTGCCGCTCAGCCTCCGGCAGCCCGCCGAGCACATCGGGCATGGTCGTGCCGGCATGGACGCGGCGCGGGTTTTCGAGATAGGCAGCGAGCCACGCCGGCTGCAGCCGCTGGCCCACCGTATCAAGCACCGGCCCGGGCTTGGCGTGCAGATGGGAAGCCATGGCATCGCTGGGGGCATGGCAGTTGACGCAGCCCAACTCGCCAAGCAGCAGCAGGCCCGCCTCGGCGGCATCGGTCTCGGTGTTGTCATCGGCCAGCCGCGGCCGGCTGAACCGCTCAAAGCCGGCCACTCGGGGCGGTTCGGAAAGGCCGGCCGCAGCAGCATCCCGACCGCCGGACGAAGCCCCGACGAACAGGGCGAGAGCAAGCAACGGCCACAGACGGCAAGGGAGAGGTGTCATCGAAAGCCTTCCGTGTTCGTACAGAAAATTGATTGCTGACATCCTCTTTCCGAAGAGAATACAGTTCAGTGGCTTTCGGAGCATAACGCACACAAGGCTGAAAGAATCTATTTGCGATGTCATTCCAATCTGCTTGTTTCTTCGACAACGTCCGCAAGCGGCACCGGCTTACAGGCTTTGCATACTCACTCGGCATCGCGGCGGCAACGATCGTTGCCATGCTGCTCATGTCGCCATCGGCTCAGGCTGACAACCCGAACCGGCCCAACGTGCTGTTTATTCTCTGCGACGACCTGCGGCCTGACGCGGTTGGCTGTCTCGGCTCGAAGCATGTCAAGACGCCGCACATCGATGCTGTCGCTGCTGACGGCGTCCGCTTCACCAACAGTTTCTGCACCACCTCGCTCTGCTCGCCGAGCCGGGCGAGCATCCTGACCGGTCTCTACGCCCATGCCCACGGGGTCCGCAACAACTTCACCGAACTGCCAGCCGACCTCACCACCTGGCCCGGCCGGCTCCAGCAGGAGGACTACGCCACCGCCTATATCGGCAAGTGGCACATGGGCGAGGGCAACGACAGCCCCCGGCCCGGCTTCGACTGGTTCGTCTCGCACAAGGGCCAGGGCAAGTACTTCGACACCGAATGGAACGTCAACGGTGAGAAGCGGGAGACGCCCGAGGGCTACTACACCACCGTCGTCACCGACTATTGCCTCGACTGGCTGAGCCGGCAGCAGGACAAGCCCTGGGCCCTCTGCCTCGGCCACAAGGCGCCGCACTCGTTCTACTTCCCCGAGCCCAAGTACGAGCACGCCTTTGACGACGTGACCGTCCGCTATCCGGCCAGCGCCTTTGAACTTGAGACGCAGCCCGACTGGATCAAGCAGCGACTGCCGACCTGGCACGGCATCTACGGGCCGCTGTTTGACTGGCGAAAGAAGTTCCCTGACCGGCGGCCCGAGGCGGTGACTGACTTCCAGCGGATGGTTCGGGCTTACTGGGGCACGGTGCTGTCAGTTGATGACAGCGTCGGCCGGCTGGTGGCCTTCCTCAAAGAGACCGGTCAGTACGACAACACGGTGATCGTCTTCATGGGTGACAACGGCCTGCTGGAGGGTGAGCACGGCATGGTCGATAAGCGGACGATGCACGAGCCGAGCATCCGGGTGCCGCTGATTGCCCGCGGGCCGGGCCTGCCGGCAGGGGCGACGGTGGCCGGCCAGGTGCTCACCGAAGACATCGCCCCGAGCATCCTCGACCTCTGCGCCGCCGCACCACTCACCGACATCGACGGCCGCTCCTGGCGGCAGCTGGCGGCGGGAGACGATCCCGACTGGCGGACGGCGTGGGTCTACGAGTACGACTACGAAAAGCAGTTTCCCTACACCCCGAATATCCGCGGCATCCGCACCGACCGCTGGAAGTTCGTCCGCTACCCGCACGGCGACGGCTCCCCCGACCGGCACACGCCTGAGCTCTATGATTTGAAAACCGACCCGCTGGAACTGACCAACCTCGCCGAGAATCCTGCCT
>CALAZQ010000029.1 GCA_937926325.1 uncultured Planctomycetaceae bacterium
GCTGTTGCTCGACTCTTTCGCCCGGCTGCTGGGCCGGGAATTGATCGCTCGCGCAGGGACCGCAGCTGAGCAGGCCGAGCGGCTCTTTCAGGCCCCCTTCGTGGTTGTCTCCCACGGCACCGAGGCCGACCCCATTCTCAACTACGGCAACGCCGCGGCACTGGCCCTCTGGGAGCTGCCCTGGGAAGCCTTCACCCAGACGCCCTCCCGACTGACGGCCGAGCCGATGCATCGCGACGAACGGGCCCGGCTGCTGGCTCGCACCCGCGAACACGGCTACGTTGATGACTATGCTGGCATCAGGATTGCCGGCAGTGGCCGCCGCTTTCGGATCGAGCAGGCGATCGTCTGGAACCTCACCGACCCCACTGGCAACCACCGCGGCCAGGCCGCCACGTTCAGCCGCTGGACGCTTCTCGAAACGTAACCGCCCCCGCGGTAAAACATCCCATGAACGGATCCGTTTTTGTTTATCCCAACGCAGGTGCTTTCATGCAGCGACTCAACTCTGCCTCCTTCTGCTTACTGCTCATCGCCACAGCGTGCATTTCACCGATTGCAGCCGCCGCGAAGCCCACCAGCCGCCCCAACGTCATCTACATCCTGGCTGACGACCTCGGCTATGGTGACCTCTCCTGCTATGGCCAGACCAAACTCACCACGCCCAACATCGATCGGCTGGCCAGCGAGGGCATGAAGTTCACCGGCCACTACTCGGGGAACACTGTCTGCAGCCCCTCGCGGGCCGTACTGATGACCGGTCTGCATCCGGGCCACTGTGCCATCCGGGGAAATGGGTCGGAAGAGACGACCATCCGGCTTGAGCCTTCCGACTTTGTCCTGCCCGAACTCTTCCAGGCGGCCGGTTATGCCACCGGAGCCTTTGGCAAGTGGGGCCTGGGCATCACCAACTCAGAAGGCCGCGGCAATCCCCTCAACCACGGCTTCGACGAGTTCTACGGCTGGAAGAGCCAGATGATCGCCCACACCTATTACCCCAGCAGCGTCGTTCACAACGGCAAGGAACTGCCCTTGGCAAAAGGCACCTATGTGCACGACCTGATCATGGAGCAGGCCCGCGACTTCATCCGGCGGCAGGCTGAGGCGAAGACGCCGTTCTTCTGCTACATCCCGACGGCTGTTCCCCATGCCGCCATGCACGCCCCCAAGGCCCTGCACGAAAAGTGGCGAAAGAAGTTCCCGCAGTTCGACCAAAAGATTGGGAAATACGGTGCCGGCCCCGGGGAGGACTGCCCCGACGTCGTCAATCCCATTGCCGGCTTTGCCGCGATGATGGAGCACCTCGACAACGAGGTCGGGGACATTCTTTCCCTGCTCGCCGAACTCGGTATCGATGAGAGCACCCTGGTCATGTTCGCCAGCGACAACGGCGCCCATCTGGAAGGGGGCCACGATCCGAAGTTCTGGAACTCGACCGGCGGCCTCCGCGGCCACAAACGCGACATGCACGAGGGGGGCATCCGCTCACCGCTGCTTGCCCGCTGGCCCGGCACGATCAAGCCCGGATCGACCAGCGATCATCTCAGTGCCTTCTGGGACGTGCTGCCGACGATGGCCGAGCTGACCGGCCAGCCGACGCCACCAGACATCGACGGCATTTCCTTCCTGCCGACGCTGCTGGGTGATCCTGACCAGCCGCAGCACGACTATCTCTATTGGGAGTTTCACAAAGGCCCGAAGCCTTTCTCCCAGGCTGTTCGCAGGGGCCAGTGGAAGGCCTATCAGGAACGGGGCAAGCCGCTTGAGCTTTACGATCTGGCAGCCGATCCCTTCGAGCAGCACGACCTGGCCGGCGACAAGCCAGAACTGGTTGGCCGGATGGAGGCGATTCTGGCTGAAGC
>CALAZQ010000030.1 GCA_937926325.1 uncultured Planctomycetaceae bacterium
GGCCTCACTGAGTTCCCGTTCAATCCAGAACAGGCCTGTCTCACTGCGGTCGAGGGCGACCAGTTGCTCAGGGCCGTGGTGCAGCAGCTGCCGGCAGAGCTCGGAACCGATGCTGCCGGAGGCTCCAGTGACCAGCACGGTCTTGTTGCCCAGCCAGCGGCC
Source organism: uncultured Planctomycetaceae bacterium (assembly GCA_937926325.1). Taxonomy (GTDB): domain Bacteria; phylum Planctomycetota; class Planctomycetia; order Pirellulales; family UBA1268; genus UBA1268. Next base: position 163 of record CALAZQ010000030.1, read on the forward strand.
GAGGCCGGCAGTGTCGATCTCTACGGTCGGCCGGCCGAGCAGGTCGGCAATCTCGATCGGTCGTGGCTGCAGCTGCACGCCGCCGCTGACCAGCGTGTGGATAGCGGGAATGATGGTGGCAGTGCAGCCGGCCGCCGCAGCCTGTTTCTGCAGGTCGGAAACCTCGCTGCCCAGAAAGGTCTCAGACAGCAGCATCACCTCATCGATGCGGTACTTGGTGATCAGTCGTTCCAACCGCTTGGTGGTGCCGACCACTGGAACACCGCCGGTCGAGCGGCCGACCAGCTCGCGGTCCTCTGGCTTAGCGACCATGCCAACCACCACCCGTTGGTTGTCTGGCGAGGTGTCTGATTGAATTGCCCGGACGACCGCCTCGCTGGACGGGCAGGTGCCCACCAGCAGCACGCGGCTGCCGGCATGGAGCGATCGCCGTCGTAGGAAGCTGTCCACCTCGCTGGCAGCACCCCGAATGCCCCCGAGCACCGAGATGGCGATAAACCAGTCGATGATCCAGATGCTGCGGGGAATGTTTGCCTCAGCCAGCATTGCCACTGGGGCCGCCACGGCCAGGCCCATCGTCACACCAAAGACCAGCTGCCAGAGATCCCGCAGGGTGAGGCCGCGAATGCTGCTGCGCTGGCCGGCAACCGCCATCAGAATAAAAAACTGAATCGGCACCACGATGCCGAGGCACCGGGCAAGGCTGGCAGTGTTCTCAGCATTGAGCAGTCCCTCAAACCGAATGACGTACGACAGCACAACTGCCAGCATCAGGCTGCCGAGTGTCACCACGTGCCAGGCGACACGACGAACAGTCGGAAGATGGAGTTTGCCAAGGGGCTTGCCTGTCATCGGCGTTCTCCTGGAGTGGTGGACGTGGCGTCGATTCCCGATGGCGTTCGCGCCTGCTCAACACGTAGTTTTTTCAGCCGTTGCAGCCGCCCCTGAAGCTTCTGGCTGTCGGGCCGCCGCAGCAGGCACCAGTCAAGTTCCCGCTTGGCGGTTTCGGCATCGCCGATGGCCAGGGCAAAGTCGATGTGGGTCAGCCGGGCCCCGTAGTGGTTGGGGTTGGCAGCAATCGCCTCAGCCAGCGTGGCCTCGGCCTGCTCAAGGTTGCCGAGGGTCCGCTCAAGATTGGCCGCCTCACACAGCAGGTTGCAGCGGCTGTTGCCGTCAGTTTCCTCAGCAGCAGCCCGGGCCGCTGCCAGCCGCTGCGCTTTGACCGGTCGCATGGCAGCGGGCGAGGAATGCCGTGACCAGAGGCCATCAATCATCCGCAGGCCAGCAAGGTCGGGCTGCAGCAGGTCGCAGGCCGCCGTGGCGGGCATCAGCGGTAACAGCACGTTGACAATCCGCCACCGCTCGGAGGGGCACTCGGCAAAGCATTGCT
>CALAZQ010000031.1 GCA_937926325.1 uncultured Planctomycetaceae bacterium
CCGCAGAACGCACGTTGCGCCGGATCGAGACGCGGGAGCTGACCGATCTCGACAGTGCGGCCCTGATGGCGATGCTCCAGAAACCTGCTACGCCGGCCGCGGCCCTCCGCAAGGCTGCCCGCCGGTTGCGGGAGTCGGGGCGTGGATGAGCCTCTGAGGTTTGAGCCATTCGACCGCAAGCGTCATGATCAAAACAGGCTCGACTGTGGCGTACCGGCCCTCAACGAGTATCTTCGCACCAGCCTGGGGCAGCATGGCCGCAGCGATTTGACGCGGGGCTCCGTTGCCGTCGATAACGGGAACCGCGTCGGGGGATATTTCACCCTCGCGGCCGGCAGGCTTTCGGGTAGGCGTGACTGAAAAAGAAAAGTTCCCGCTGCCAAATCTAGCCAAATTATGGGTTGCCTGTTTTCATTGCCCGGCACCCTTTTATTCCAGGTTACCGGCGCTGTGAATCCTGCAGGTCGAAAACGAGTTCGGATTCGGAAGGCTCCGAGGGATAGGTGAAGGGGAACTGGTAGACGGAGGGGACTGTCTCACCCTTCAGGGCATCACCGGGTTTTTCAGCCGCCAGGGTGACCCTGACACGATACGGCCCGACAGACAGGCCAGCCGATTCGTTGCGAGACGAAAAGTGGCCATCGGTCACCCGCATCACCACGGTGGGCCCATCATGGCCGCGGTCGAGATCGGGCGTGAACTCAAGCCCCTTAAAGTGTTTTTTCAGCCCATTCCCGGAGTCATTGATGCCGACGTCGTTGGATTTTCCGAGCGGGAAATTGGCATCGTCATTTCGTGGATTGGCCCCAGAAAAATCGCTGGGAATGAGGTCGGTCGGACACCGGTAGGTTGAGATTGGTTGCTGAAAGGCCGCCGCGGCGGGGATATCGATCTCCACATTGAGTTCACTCCGCATCGACCGGCCGACACGTTCCGGCCGACGCAACGCTTGCGGCCGGCGGGCGAAGACGAACTCGGCGAGCAAAAAATCAACGCGGTCCTCCGCGTCGTCGCGTGGTCGTAGATTTGTGGTGCGCATCGTGACAATCCAAACGGCCACCTCACCGAGCCACTGAAGCGGGCAGAAGAGCACCTGTGCTTGCAGCCGCGGTTCCACGCGGCTGAGCACCTCGCCGAGCAACATGCGGTCGGTGGCCAGCGGGAGGTGGGGGCCGTGCTGCTCCATGGCCGCGATCGGCACGACGACAGGCGTGTGCGGTGCCAGCGGGGCGATCTCGGGCGAGCTGAGTTCAGCCAGATTCATGACGAGAATTTTTCAATGCCCCGCCCCCACCTCGAAGCCCGCCGCCGGGGCGAGCGGTGCTTGGGTCTTGACAGAAAATGTACGGGAGTCGACACCGGCAGCATCGTTCCGGAGGCATTGCAATATCGATCGCCGTATCGGATCAACAGCTCGTCGCCCGGTTGGCCGCAGTCAGATCTGGTGGATGGCACCGCCTCGTCTAGCTGATTAATCAAGTCCAAGCGCAGCGACCAGTCCGCTATCTACCTTCCTCATCGCTTCGTCACTGAGTCTTCCGATGACTTGCAATACTGTGTGTTTCCGCACTGTGGCAAGGTTCCCGCATTTGATGACCGATGGTCCACGTAGCCCGCTACCGAGCCCTTCGCCGCCGAAAGGATCGATAGGGACGGCTGCCGGATGATTCGACCCGCGAAGGTTTCCCGTAACCATCGCCAGTATCGTGTTCGGAGAAACTTGGTTTTCGGAATCATTCTGCACAACGATCGCCGGACGAACCTTACTCCCGCTCATATCTTGAAAAGGAAAATCGGCCAGGACGACGTCGCCGCGATTCATGCACAGTCCTTTGCTATTCGTTGATAGCTTTCGAGATAGGGGTCGTTGGCATCGTCTTCAGCCATCACCTCGTTCATCAAGGCAGCGGAGTCGGCGGCAAACAACGCAAAGAGTCTTTCATAAAAATCGGCTCGCATGAGAACGTATTCAACGTTTGAAGCAGGATCCACGGCACGGGTTACGCTTGCCGCTTGTGTGGGAAGCTGGCTGTGCTGCTGGGGAGTAAGCCTGATCATGACGACCTCCGAAAATTTGAACGCTCGTACACTACGTTACAAACTGCTCGGGGCGTTGTCCACCCGAGTCGCGGATCGCTGGTCGCCGGAA
>CALAZQ010000032.1 GCA_937926325.1 uncultured Planctomycetaceae bacterium
AAACGTGCCCTGATCACGGGAATCACCGGCCAGGATGGTTCATACCTTGCCGAACTGCTGCTGGCCAAGGGGTACGAGGTCCACGGCATGATCCGACGGTCCAGCACCTTCAACACCCAGCGGATCGAGCATCTCTACGAGGACGTGCACTCGGCTGACCGGCGGCTGCGGCTTCATCACGGCGACATGGCCGACGGCAACGGCCTGGCTCGGCTGATCGGTGAAATTGAGCCGCATGAGGTCTACAACCTGGCGGCCCAGAGTCACGTTCGCGTCAGCTTTGACCAGCCGACCTACACCGCGGATGTGACGGCTGTCGGCGTTTTACGTCTGCTTGAAGCAATTCGTGACTATCAGGATCACTCCGGCCAGACCGTCCGGTTCTACCAGGCCTCGAGCTCAGAAATGTTCGGCAAGGTCCGGGAGACGCCGCAGACCGAAACCACTCCCTTCCATCCCCGCAGCCCCTATGCCGTAGCCAAGGTCTATGCCCACTGGGCAACCGTCAATTACCGCGAGTCATACGGACTCCATGCGTCCTGCGGCATTTTGTTCAACCACGAAAGCCCCCGGCGGGGTGAGACCTTTGTCACCCGCAAGATCACCCGGGCGGCGGCCCGCATCAAACTGGGCCTGCAAGAGAAGCTCTATCTTGGCAACCTCGAGGCACAACGCGATTGGGGCTTCGCCGGTGACTATGTCGAGGCGATGTGGCTGATGCTGCAGCAGGACGAGCCCGATGACTATGTGATTGCCACCGGCGAAACCCACTCGGTGCGGGAATTCTGCGAAAAAGCCTTCGGCAAGCTCGATCTCGACTACCGCGATTACGTTGAAATTGATCCCCGCTACTTCCGTCCCGCAGAGGTCGACCTGCTGCTTGGCAACCCCGCCAAGGCTAAGTCGCAGCTCGACTGGGAACCACGACATTCATTTAACGAACTTGTTGGGATGATGGTGAAAGCTGACCTCAAACTCGCGAATCGCGATCGCAGGCTCATCGACGCAGACACGACGTGCTAAAACCTGAAAGAAGGAGCCTTCTCAGCAGGATCTGTGGGTGAATTCGGGCTCCGGTAGGTTCCCCATCACGTGAAACAACGCGAATTCGATGCCTTTTGGCGTGCGGAAGCCATTCGCTTTTCTGGTTGTCAGTTTTGCCTTGCCGTTGAATCCCTAGACGACGCCTGCCGAGATAACGCCCAGGGCGAGGAACGAGTTAAGGATCAGCTTCCGGTGCCGCAGATTCTTGGCGACTTTCTTCATCGGCCCAAGCCGGCTGCGCACGGCTTGAGTGCACCGCGACTCGAGGAACTTGCCCGCTCATGCCGGGCTGACGTATTCCCAGAACCGCTGGAACTCCTCACGGAGCAGATGGGCCCGGACGCTCTTGAGGTTGTACTCCATAAGGTCGGCGAGTTTAGTGGCATGGTTGTCCGTGCGGTAGCCCACGACTTCCGGACTACGGGGCGGTGTTTCACACCGCAACAGCCGAGGCGTGATCGGCTTCGAACTGATCTGGCGACTTGTGGTTGAGGGTCTGGTGGATCCTGACAGGGTTGTAGAACGTGGCGATGTACTCGAAGACACATTGCCGTGCGGCCTCAAGGTCGGGCAGTGTGGCGTCGTGGGTCCATTCGTGCTTGAGTGACCAGAAGAATCGCTCGGCTACGGCATTGTCATAGCAGGAGCCTGTGCGGCTCATCGAGCATTCGATGTTCATCGTTCGGAGGATGCCCCGGTAGGTATCGCTCGTGTACTGGCACCCTCGATCACTGTGGTGCAGCAACTGCTGCCCCACGGGACGCCGGGCCTCGATCGCATGTCGTAGGGCATCGGCGACGAGATAAGTTGCCAGCGACTTCGATAGTGACCATCCCACGACTTTGCGGCTGAACAGATCCTTGACGACGGCCAGGTAGACCCAGCCGTTCACCGTCCAGAGATAGGTAATGTCCGTCACCCACCTCCGGTTCGGCGACTCGGCCACGAAGTCCCGGGCGAGCACATTGGGTGCCGCCTGCTTCGTCGGGTCTGCCTTGGTCGTCGTCGGCCTGAATACCTTGGTGACACGGCTTCGAAGTCCTAATTCCCGCATCGCTCGCCGCACCGTGTTCCAGCACGCCCGCTCGAGATCGTCTCGGGAGTCTGAGACCTTGGCGATCTTCTGGATTCCGTAGACGCCGTGCGATTCAGAATGAACCTGCCTCACAGCCTCTCGGATTCGGTCTCGACGCATCGAGCGGGCACTCGGTGGCCGCCTCACTGACTCGTAGTAGCCAGACTTCGAGACTCTGAGGATATGGCACATGCCAGCAATCGGGTAAGAGTCGCGATGCTCGTGGATCCAGGCGTGCTTTACTGCGACTCCTGCGCGAAGAACGCCGTTGCTTTTTTTAAGATCTCACGCTCCATCTCGGCCCGTTTGAGTGCTCGCTTCAGCCGCTTGTTCTCTTCCCTCAACTCTTCCAGCGTGGACGCTGGACCGGTCTCGCCAGATGTGCCGCCGTGCTTGCCGACCCACTGCCGCAGGCTCGGCTCACTCACGCCGACAGCACGCGCGGCTGCTGCGATCGAATAATTCTGCTCGGTGACAAGCTGCACTGCGTTCCGCTTGAACTCGTCTGAATAAACCCTCGCCTTGGAAGGCTGACTCGGGTCTCTTCTTGGCATTTCTCGGTCCTCCGGGGTCTCATTATCCCGCCCGCCCCACAGTCCGGAAGTCGTGGGCTACCGCAATCCTGCCGCCTTCCCAACCATCGGTGGTATCCAGGAAAGCAGGAACCGTGCTTCGCCAACATGCTTCGCACACTCAGGCAGGAAAGTGTGCGAAAACAGGTTTTGGCGATCGCGATGACCGGGCGGGGTTCCAGAAAACTCACCCAACTCCTCGAACATGCCATCAGAATGGCAACATAAACTGCAAAAGTCGAAGCTATGAAATCTACCAAAATTTTTTTCACCCGCTCACAAGAATGCAGTGAAAAACCCGCTGACTTTCTGCCAGACCGTCCAGCCGGCAATCACGAGGAAGCCGGCCGCTGAAACCCACAGCAGCAGGTCCCAGCGCCAGCCGGGGGCCAGCCGGCTGTCGAGGTCGCGGTAGC
>CALAZQ010000033.1 GCA_937926325.1 uncultured Planctomycetaceae bacterium
CTACAGCCCGCGGCCAAAACCCGACCAAATACCCACCTCACAGAACTGATCTCACTTCCCCCCCAAAACCAACCCAAAAATTTTTGGGCTGAAAAACGCCCTTTCGCAGGCCATCTGCCCCTGACCCCGAACCTACCGCCGCTGAAAAACCAAGGGCCTTGCATAAAACATATACGCCTGTATACTTTTTGCAGATGGCGACCCGTTCGTGAACGCGTAAACTGATGGCAACTCCGGAGAACTCCATCCGATGGCTGTTTCAGCAATCACCACCGCTGAGGCCCTTTCGCATGCGGCAGCCGATCTTGGCCGCTGTGAACTGGTCCGTGGAGAACTCGTGATGATGTCACCAGCCGGCTCGCGGCACGGTGCGGTGGCGGCCCGGATCGCCAAGGTGATTGCCGACGCCGTCGAACCTGCCAAGCTTGGGGTCGTCTTTGCCGCGGAGACGGGCTTTGTCCTCGAGCGGAACCCTGATTCTGTGCGAGCTCCCGATGTGGCCTTCGTGCGGGCGGAACGACTCACCGGAGGGATCCCAGCCGGTTTTTTCCCCGGCCCACCCGATCTGGCGGTTGAGGTATTGTCGCCAAATGACCAGCAGCGGGACGTCGCTGTAAAAGTGGCGCAGTGGCTGGCGGCCGGCGCCGCGCTGGTCTGGGTGGTCGATCCGGCCGGCCACACACTCACGGCTCATCGCGTGGATGGCGAAACGATGGCCTATCGCAATGACGAGAGCGTGCCGGGGGCACCCGTGCTGCCCGGCTTCACGCTCCCGCTCGACCGTGTTTTCGTCTGAACCACGACTCCGCAGCACGGGCATCGCCGCGGCAGGTCGAGCGCGGCCGCGGAGCCGCCTTGTCGAAGCCCTCCCCTTCACCTCGGGCTTCACAAGGCGCGTGACGACAAGCACGAGTTTGCCGTCCTCGGGATCGTGGAAAGAAAAGTTCGATGAGCCATCCCCCGCCCACGAACCACAAGCTGGCACTTGTTCGCGGTGTCTTTGGCCAGGACCACTTGGCAGTTCGGTGTGGCCGGTGGGTTTTCTCCCAGACTCCCGCTTGAGCTGTTTGCATTTTGCAAATACACTAGCGACTGCAATTGAGGAGTGTCGATGCATATCATTGCCCGACCCTCGATCATAGCTGCCGGGAATCGACACCCGGCGGCTCGGTCGTGGCTCGCTTCCTGGTGGAGGGTGGCGAGCAAGTCGCGATGGATGCGGCTTTCGGATGTGCGGCTCTCGTATCGCGATGCGGATGAGGTCGGTCAGTGCCTTGTCTTCAACGCCTGCGGAAATGATTTTCGTCTGGTCTGTCGCGTGACGTACGCCAACCGCTGGACAGATGGAACATTACTCGTGAAACACTTCCTCACCCATTCCGAATACGACAAAAACAAGTGGTGCAAGGACTGTATCCCGCCGGAGGACAACGCATGAGCACGGCCACCGAATATCGTGATCTGCTCATCGAATTTGTTCCGCACCCAATTCGTTCCGACGCCGATTACCGCCGGGCCTTGACCCAACTCGACCAACTCATGGAGCCCCACCCCAGTGCGGCTCGCAGCCAGCTGATCGAGGTGCTCGCGACGCTCATCGAGCGGTACGAATCGCGCGATTACCCAACGCCCGATCACGATCCGGCCGATATGCTGAGAAACCTGCTGCAAACACGCGGCATCTCAGCCGCAGGGCTTGCCAAAGCCACCGGGATCTCTCCTTCAACAATCAGCAGTATTCTCGCACACCGCCGCGGCATCAGTAAGGCAAATGCCGTCGCCCTTGGGGAGTACTTTGGCGTGTCGGCCTCGGTATTTCTGTAAAAACTTTTTTCAGTGAAACCAACAGCGATCACCTAAAAACTGCCCCTTCAAAACCGGACTCCAGATTTCATTTCGGCGGGGTCCGGCAGCCGCTTCTCGTAAAAGTCGAGATCGAGCCAGCGGTCAAACTTGCGGCCGGCCTCATGAATCGTGCCGGCATGGGTGAAGCCGAACCTTTTGTGCAGCTCGATGCTGGCCCGATTGGTTGACTCGATGCCCGCGACCATCAGGTGCAGCCCGCGGACACTCGCTTCGTGGATGATGCCACCCAACAGGGCTCGGCCGACGCCGCGTCCCCGGTGATCAGCATGCACGTAGACCGAGTGCTCGACCGTCAGCCGATAGGCCGCGAACGGCCGAAAGGGTCCGTAGCTGGCAAAGCCGAGGAGGGTCGCGCCGCTGAAACAGCCCAGCACGGGAAGGCCGGCCGTTTGTTTGGACGCCAACCAGGCGGTCACGGTCGCCAGTGACCGCGGCTCGTACTCGAACAGGGCGGTCGATCCCAGGATGACCTCATTGAAAATCTCCCGGATCGCAGCCACATGTGTTTCATCGCACGACTGGATGCGACCGGCAATCGACTCAGCGGTCGGCTCATTGAGCGATGTCATAAAACCCATTTTACAGTTCGCGATTCAATGCCATTCCCGCTTCCGGCGAGCGTCAAAACCAAAACTCATCCCGGCTTGGCCCAGAACAATTCAGACGCATGACTGCAAAACTGCTGAAAAGATGTCAGTTTGACGCGGTCACTCACAGCGTCAGCCTGCCAGAAACTGTCGCACGGCCGCCAGGAACGCCGCCGGCTGTTCGGCATGCACCCAGTGGCCGGCGGCGGCAATCTGCTCAAGCCGTGCCGCTGGAAACAGCTGGTGAATCACCGGCTCGTGCTCGGGCGTGACAAAGGCTGAGGTCGCCCCGGTCAGAAACAGCGTCGGCCCAGCGTACTGCGTGCCAGCCGGCAGCGTCGGCCAGTCCAGGATGGTATCGAACTGCCGTTCGATCGCATCAAGGTTGGGAATCCAGGCCAGGCCGTCCGGCCGGCTGGCGATGTTGGTGACCAGGAAGCCACGGACCACCGGGTCGGGAATCGCCGCCGCCAACGCCTGCTCGACCTCGCTGCGGCGGGACAGCTGAGCCAGGGGCACCGTCTGCATGGCATGGACGTAGCTGATCGGGGTGCCCCGCGATCGAGCCGGGGGGATGTCGACCACCACCAGCCGCTCCACCAGCTCAGGCCGGGTGAGGGCCAGCAGCATCGCCGCCTTGCCCCCCATGCTGTG
>CALAZQ010000034.1 GCA_937926325.1 uncultured Planctomycetaceae bacterium
TTCCGTCCGCTGCTGGGCCTCGGCAAGCTCACGGACCACCGCGGTCAGTTCGTTGAATTCGGCCTTGGTGACGAGTTCATCGTGCGCAGAAACAAAGACCCGCGCCATCAGATCGGCCTGCTGTTCGGGAAAGCCCTCGAGCAGCTGCTCACGCATTTTGCTGATCGTCACCATGATCCGTCCCTCTTATTCTTCCGGGCTCACCGCGTCCGGAAAAGCGGTGACAGCCGCCAACCCGGACCAGCGTACCCAGCGGCATAGAGTGTACCCGCGTTCACTTTTTTTGTCAAGGTCACGGCGGTGCTGACAAGGAGCTGCAGGCAGGGACACGGTGAGGTTTTGCCGCGGGCGGTTACAGTATCGCTATGGATGACTATTCCCTCTTAATCGACCTGCACCTCGAAGGCCAGCGGCAGGGGCCCGGCAGCGACGCCGTGACCGAGCTGGCCGTGCAGCTGGCAGGCCTCGACCGCAGCCGGCCGCTGGCAATTGCCGACATCGGCTCTGGCACCGGGGCTTCGGCACTGCTGCTGGCCCGACTGCTGGACGCCCAGATCACCGCGGTCGATCTGCTGCCTGAGTTTCTCGATGAGTTGAAGCGACGGGCCGCCGGCCTGGGTGTCGCTGAGCAGATTGAGACGGTCACCTGCTCGATGGACGAACTGCCCTTTGCCGACGCACAGTTTGACGTTATTTGGTCCGAGGGGGCGGTCTACAACATCGGCTTTGAGCGGGGCATCACCGCCTGGCGCCGCTTCCTGAAGCCGGGTGGTCTGCTCGCCGTCTCCGAACTTTCCTGGACGACCGGTAGCCGGCCGGCGGAAATCGAGCGGCACTGGGAAGGGGAGTACCCCGAGATCGCTCCGGCGTCAGCCAAGATCGCCGTCCTCGAACGGCAAGGCTATGCCCCCGTGGGCTTCTTCCCGCTGCCGGCAGCCTGCTGGCTGGAAGGCTACTACCGCCCGATGCAGGAGCGCTTTACCGACTTCCTTGCCCGTCACGGCGAGAGTGAAGCCGCCCAGGCAATCGTCGCCGCCGAGCAGCAGGAAATCGCCCTCTACGAGCGGTATCAGGATTTCTACAGCTACGGCATGTACCTGGCCCGCCGATCTGAGTGCTGACCTCGACTTTTGCAGCTTTCAGCTGGAGACCGACTGAGGCTGCCTCTTCCAGGAAGCCGGCAGGTCTCTCTTCCAGGAACCCGCTAGGTCAGACTTGCAGGAAGCCAATGGTGTTCGACACGGTATGTGTTCCACCAAACGAGAGTTATCTATCTTGCCTCTCCCTTTGGGAGAGGCCGGCCGCAGGCCGGGTGAGGGTGCCTTCCGCAGCGGAACTCTCGACGAAAGCACCCTCACCCCGGCCCTCTCCCAGCGGGAGAGGGAGAACGAAAATAGACAGCAGCGTTGCAAAATCAGGGCAGCAGAATTGGTGCCGAACAGGTTTGGCAGGAAGCCGCCGGCGGAAGCCGGCAGGTCACTGGCCTGCTAATCAAACAGTGCCGATTTTTTGAATCACACAGAGGCGCAGAGGCACGGAGAAGAAACCGGCGGCCTGAGCCCAGGCGGCGTACCCGCCGAACCCTTCTGCAACGGTATTTTCCGGCTTCTCTGTGTCTCCGTGCCTCTGTGTGATCATCTTCCACCCGCCCGAGGTGCGAGTGCCGGGAGATGGCTGCCCCCGCGGCAATTTTTTCGGCCGGCCCGCCTTTCAAAAAAAATTTTTGAGACGCGCGTGAGTTTTCGGAGGGACCGGGAGTACCTTCGACAGCGGGGGACGGTCGTTCGGCCTTGCTCCGCAGCTTCTCGAATGAACTGGCGTTCGCATGCACGACGAGCTTCACGATGCCTTCCTGCGGCTGTTCACGTCGCACGAGCCCAAACTGCGGGCGTTCGTGCGGTCGTGCCTGCCGCGGCGGCAGGACGCTGACGAGGTGATGCAAGAGGTCAGCCTTGTCGCGTGGCGGAAGTTTGGCGATCTCGACGACCGCAGCCGGTTCGGCCCCTGGGCCACCCTGATCGCCCGCTACGAGGTGCTGAAGTACCGGCGGACGTATGCCCGTGACCGGCTGGTGCTGGATGAGTCGATTATTGCCACCCTCGCCGATGAAGCGGCCGCCGAGCTATCGCTGCACGACCAACGGCTGGCCGCCCTCGACAGCTGCTTTGACAAGCTGCCGGAACAGCGGCGGCAACTGGTCATCGCCGCCTACACCCCCGGGGTGTCACAGAAAAATCTCGCCAGCCAGCTCAACCGCTCGGAAGGGTCGCTCTATCAGTTGCTCTCGCGGATTCGGCAAGAACTCTGGCAATGCGTCGAACGCTCCCTGGCCCCGGAGAAACCGGCGCGATGACCCAGGCCGACCTCGATGTGCTGCACGCGTTCGTCGGCGATCGCCTTTCGCCCGAGGCCTTTCCACGGCTGGAATCGCTGCTGCGGACGAGCCCACTCGCCAGGCGGACCCTGCGGGGGTTCACACTTGTTGAAGAAGGGCTCGGCGATATCGCCGAGGAACGTTTTTTTGATGCACTCAAGCCTGAGAGCCGGCGGCCCCAGCCGGTCGCCCCAGCGAGTCAACCAGCCCGTCGCCGCTGGCCCCGCCCCCTGTCGTTACCAAACATCGGCAGCCGTCGGCTTGCACTGACAGCCCTGCTGGTGGCCGGCATCGCGGTTGCCCTGCTGGTCAGCCAGCAGCTGCGGTGGGCGGGAGGGCCAGCCGGCTTTCCTGCCGGCGCGGTCTGCCAGATTGCCGCCCTGAGCGACGTCGTCTGGTCGGCCGAGGCGGCCCCCTGGCATGAAGCCGACGGCCTGCAGGCGGGCGACACCCTGGCATTCGACAGCGGCCTGATCGAGCTGGCCTTTGTCTGCGGGGCCACCGTCGTGCTGGAGGGGCCGGCAACCTTTGCCGCGGCTGACGGCAGCCGTGGAGTGCTCTCGCTGGGCCGGCTGGCAGCGTCACTGGAAAACCCGACCGGACCGTTTGCGATCGAGACCCCGTCGGCCCTTGTGACCGATCGCGGCACCCAGTTCGGCGTGGAGGTCGATGCGGCCGGGACGACCGAAGTGCGGGTCTTTGCCGGGCTGGTCGACCTGGCCCCGCTCGCCACCCTTGGTACGGCCGCCCCCCTGCGGCTGGCTGCCGGCAATGCCGGCGCGGTCGATCCCGCCGGCAGCGTGTCCACGATCGACGCCCCGGCCCCGAAGCGGTTTGTGCTGACGGTTCCCCGGCCGAAAAAAACCCCGCCCCGCCCGCTGCCCTTCCGCTGGGACGCAGCCGCGGCTGAGACGATTTATGCCGACACTTTCATCGGTGCCGGTCCACTGGCTGGCAGCCAGCCAGCAGGTCAGGCCAGCGGCGACGCCTGGATGGCCCCAGGCACTGGCTGGCAGCGTGACCCTGACGCAGCTGCCTTGAAGGTCACGACAACCGGCGCTGCCTTCCTGCCCTTCGTTCCCGAGCAGGGCCGGCTCTACCGGCTTTCGGTGACGATGCAGATTGTCTCCGGGGGCATCGGCTGGGGGGCAATCGGGTTTGCCAGTGCAGCCAACACGCGGCTGGCCACGCTCGACCATGCCTGGCTGCTGCAGCGGCAGCAGACCACCGCCATGCCCAACGCCGCCTACGCCGGCCCGCAGACCACGGGCGAACTCCCAGCCGGTGATCGGCTGACCGGTGAGCAGGTCCGCACGGTTGTCCTCGACACCACCGGCAACCGCTGGCGGGCCTATTTCCTGGCGGGTGACACGCTGACCGGCGAGTGCACCCTCGACCCGCCGGCTGAGCCAATCACCCACGTAGCAATTTCCGTTTTCCCAAACACCGTGGCCTTCTTCCATGACTTTTCACTGCAGGTGCAGCCTGCCGCACCGTAGCGGTGCTTGCTTTGTTTCTCGTTCCTATCGGAGGTGTTCCATGTTCTGTCAGCCCCGCTCGCCGCAGCAACGCGGCTTTACCTTGATTGAACTGCTGGTGGTGATTGCCATCATCGGCGTACTCGTCGGCCTGCTGTTGCCCGCCGTGCAGCAGGCCCGCGAAGCCGCCCGCCGGGCCTCATGCACCAACAACATGAAGCAGTGGGGGCTGGCAATGCACCTGCATCATGACGCCGTGAAGCATTTTCCGTATGGCACCAGCCGCACCAACCCGCCGGGACACGAGGGTGAATCTGCTTGGGCCTATCACCACAGCAAGCCGGAAACGTATTCACGCCGCACATTTATAATTTCACTCTGGCCATACCTGGAAGCGCTCGAGCTGTTTAGTAACTACACGCTAAATGAATTCTTTAAAAGCACTACGAATAATCCGCTCTGCGAAACTCCGATTGCGTTGTATTATTGTCCAAGCGATCGACCAGGCGCAAAAGATGAGTCAGACGAATGCGCCGCTCCAAACTATTTAATTAATTGGGGAACCACAACCCTCGGAAATGCCGGCCGCAAAGCACCGTTCGGGTGGCGGGTCGGCACATCCTGGAATAATTATGTGCCCTACCACACCCGCACCGCCGACATTACTGACGGCACCACAAAGACGCTCCTCATGTCAGAGGTGGTCGTTCCTCCAAACGATAGCGATCTAGACACTCGCGCAAGACGGTTCAACGACATCGGATCGCCTGGCTTCATGACCAGAACAACGCCCAATTCATCGGTCGCCGATGATCTTGAACACTGCGTCGACTATCTCCCCTGTCGAACCTCGTCACGAGAAAATATCTCATTGGCAGCGCGCAGCCGGCATGCTGGTGGCGTCGTCGTCTCGATGTGCGACGGTAGCGTGAAGTTCATCAACGATCAGATTGACATCGGCACATGGCAGGCTCTCAGCACGATGGCTGAGGGCGACCTACCAGGAGATTTCTAGTGTCTGCTCCCACCATTTCTTCCAAGAGTACCCCAGCCAGAGGCGTGCCGCTTAGCGCTCGCTGCCTTATTGGGCTCGTCCTTTTCACCACATGGGCTGTGATTGGCTGTGGGGCTCCGGCAACAACCGTAACTGGCATTGTAACCTTCGATGGTGAACCGACCCCGGGGGCGAGCATTCAGTTTTATCCGGCCGATGGAAAGGGACAGCCGGCTGGCGGAACAACCGATGACTTCGGTCGATTTCGCGTCGTGGTGTCATCTGGGCGGCAGAAAGTTGTGATTAGCAAACGAGAGGTCACCAGATTCGTCGAAGACAAGAACGATCTCGTCGATGGTGGCACTAAAATTGTCGAAGAGCTTCTGCCCGCCCGATACGCAGCCATCGCAACCACCCCGCTCACCGCCGATCCCGTCGCAGGCCAGACCACGACACTCGACTTCGCCCTCACATCAACCCCCGACTGAGCCTGTTCGGCGGCCTCGCTCCATTCGGCTTGCCGCGGGAGGGCAGCCCCACAGGCCGGCCGAGTGACCGCTGTGGTGATCGACCGACAATTTTTCAATCCCAAACCCAGAACGCCGCAACGCACCTTGATTTCGTCACGACAGCCATTGGTGCTACGCTCGATTATTCGCCCGCTGGTACTCCCATGGTAACGCCAGTCCCGCTCAACCATCATCCGCGTCCGAGCGGATGCATCAATCGCTCGAAAGAGCTCAAGCGACAACGGATTGAGAAATTATCGGTTGAGGAACGCATCCGCTTGGCCCTCGGCCTGAAGCAGCAGATTTCAGAACTCCTGCCTGGCCCAGCTATGAGCGATCACAATGCCCCGGCCACCCGATCTGCTTGACACGACTGAGCGGATCGCCGGCCTGCTCGCAGAGCAGGGAATACAAGCCATGGTCATCGGTGCCGCGGCAATGGCTGCCCATCGCTATGCGCGGCATCCGGAAGACCTCCGGTTTCTGCCAAAAACCGTCCCTGGCGGCCAAGGCCGGTCGCTCTTTCCTGCAGTCTGCTATTCTGCCGGCCTTGACGTTGTTCCGTCTGTCCGTCTGAAAGCCCTGCCTTATGCCCCGTGTCAAACCGTTTCGTGCCGTCCGTCCCCCCGTCGCCAAGGCCGCCGCGGTCGCCAGTGTCCCCTACGACGTGATCGATCGCGACGAGGCGGTGGCCCTCGCTGCCGGCAACCCCGAGTCGTTCCTGCACGTCGTGCGGCCCGACATCGACCTGCCGCCGGAAACCGACCCCTACGCCGACGCGATCTACGCCCAGGCCGCGAAGAGTTTCCAGCAGTTTCTGGCCAACGGCACGCTCGCCCAGGACGAGGCCGACAGCATCTTCCTCTACCGGCAGATCATGAACGGCCGCAGCCAGGTTGGCATCGTCTGCTGCTGCCATGTCGATGACTATGAAAACAATCTCATCCTCAAGCACGAGTTCACCCGGCCCGCCAAGGAGGACGACCGCACCCGGCACGTGATGACCCTGGCGGCCCACACCGGCCCGGTCTTTCTGACCTACCGCGACGATGCCACGGTCAACGAGTTGGTCGCCGCGGCGACGGCCGCCCCCCCGCTGTATGACTTCACCGCCGAAGACGGCGTTCAGCACACCGTCTGGCAGGTCAGCGACGCCGCCCCTTATTGCGAAGCCCTCACCGCCGTTCCCGCCTTCTACATTGCCGACGGTCACCATCGGGCCGCCAGCGCCTGGCGGGCGGGCAAAGCCCGCCGCGAGGCGAACCCGGGGCATACCGGCGAGGAGGAATACAACTGGTTCCTCACGGTGCTATTTCCCGCCGAACAGCTCACCATCCTGCCCTACAACCGCATCATCGCCGACCTCAACGGTAAGACACCCGAACAAATTCTGGCTGAGCTGAGGCAGGTCGGGCAGCTGGAACCGACGACCGATCCAGTGCCGCCGGCGGCCGGCTCGTTCTGCATCTTTCTCGACGGCCAGTGGTACCGCCTGACCGTGCCGGCGGCTTCGATCGATCAGGGCGATCCGATCCAGAGCCTTGATGTCGCACTGCTCGAACAGCGGGTGATCCGCCCAATCTTCGGCATCGAGAACGTGCGGACCGACCCGCGAATCGACTTCGTCGGCGGCATCCGCGGCACTGGCGAACTTGAGCGGCGGGTGCAGTCGGGAAAGTGGGCGGTTGCCGTGTCGATGCACCCGACCTCGATCGCGCAGCTGATGGCCGTCTCGGACGCCGGCGAAGTGATGCCGCCGAAGAGCACCTGGTTTGAGCCCAAGCTCCGCAGCGGCCTGCTGGT
>CALAZQ010000035.1 GCA_937926325.1 uncultured Planctomycetaceae bacterium
GCGCAAGCTGGAGCAGGCAGGCGGCGGGTGGAAGTGAAGCCGAAGAGCTGTTCGAACGGACCATCCGGCCTTATCTGGTGGAACGCTGCTACAGCTGCCATGCCACCCACGGCACCAGGGAAAACGGTCTGGCGGTCGACTGGGCAGGCGGTCTGGCGGAGGGGGGCTATTACGGGCCGGCAGTCGTGCCCGGTAAACCCGAACAGAGTGCGATCATGCTGGCGCTTCGCCACGAAGAAGACCTGCCGATGCCCAAGGGGGGGCCAAAGCCATCCGCGGCAATCGTAGCCGCGTTTGACCGCTGGATTCGGCTTGGTGCTCCCGATCCCCGCCAGCAGCCGCCGACCCGCGAGCAGCTGGCTGCGGCTACCTCTTGGGAGACGACCTTTCAGCGGCGGCTGGCCTGGTGGAGCCTGCAGCCGTTGGCCGACACGGCGGTGCCGGCGGCTTCCGCTGGCGCCGGCTGGCTGGCCAGCAGTGATCACCCGGTCGACCGGTTTCTGTTCAGCCGCATGGCCGAAGCGGGGGTAGCACCGGCGGGTGAGGCCGACCCCGACACCCTGCTGCGACGGGCGACGCTCGTACTGACCGGCCTGCCACCGAGCCTTGAGCAGCGGCAAACCTTTTTAAAGGACAAGCGGCCCGATCGCTGGGCCCGCCTGATCGACCGACTGATCGACTCGCCCGCCTTTGCCGAACGCTGGGCGAGGCACTGGCTCGACTGTGTTCGCTACTGCGAGACCCACGGCAGCGAAGGCAACCCAGCAATTCCCCATGCCTGGCAGTTCCGTGACTGGTGCATCCGGGCCATCGACTCGGACCTGCCGATTGACCAGTTCTTCCGTGAGCAGATTGCCGGTGATCTGCTGCCCGACCCCCGCATCGATCCCGAACGGCAGGTCAACGAAAGCGCCCTCGGCATCGGCCAGTTGCGAATGGTGCCGCACGGTTTCAACCCGACCGACCCGCTCGATGAACTGGTGACGTTCACCGACAACCAGATCGACGTGCTTTCGAAGGCCTTTCTCGGGATGACCGTCTCCTGCGCCCGCTGTCACAACCATAAGTTTGATGCCATTTCACAGGCCGACTTTTACGCCCTCTTCGGGGTGCTTGAGAGCTGCCGGCCGGCAATCATTCGGGCCGATGCCCCTGGCCGTGAGGCCAGCCGGCGGGGCATTGACCCGTCCGCCGCAGCAGCCTCGCTCCCGCTCTGGCAGGATCTTGCCCATGCCGTGCTCAATCTCGAGGAGTTCATTCATGTCAACTGAATCGCAGCCAGGGCCATCGGGTTTCTCCCGCCGCGACCTGCTTGGCCGCTGCTCCACCGGGTTTGGGGGTGTGGCCCTCGCCTCGCTGCTTGCTGGCCGGGTGCAGGCCGCAGCCGCTCCCCGTGCCCAGCGGGTGATCTTTCTCTTCATGAGCGGTGGTGTCTCCCATGTCGACTCGTTCGATCCCAAACCGGAACTGGCCCGGCGGGCCGGCCAGCCGATGCCGGTGCCGATTGAGCGGACGCAGTTCAATCAGAACGGCACGATCATGCCGACGCTCTGGCCCTTCAAGCCGCGGGGCCAGTGCGGAACTGAGGTGAGTGAGCTGTTTCCGAAGATTGCCACCCAGGTCGACAAGCTGGCAGTGATTCGCTCGATGACGGCCAAGTTCAGCGAGCATGCCCAGGGCAATCTCTTCATGCACACCGGGTTTCCCTTTCTGGGGCATCCCAGTGCCGGCGCCTGGATCAGCTATGGCCTGGGCCGAGCCTGCGAGGAACTGCCCGGCTACGTCGTGCTGCAAAGTGGCGATGCCGGCCCGCCCCATGGTGGGCTGCCCTGTTTTGGCAACGGTTACCTGCCCAGCGATCATCAGGGCTCGGTGCTGAAGATCGATGCCACCCCGGCCCTGCGGGACATCAACCCCGCTGATCCACTGGCCGTACAGCGGGCCAAGCTCGACTTTCTGGCTTCGTTCAATCGTCGCTTTGGAGCCCGGTCGGCTGCCGAGGACGCGATTGAGGCGGCGATCCGCACCCACGAGACCGCCTTCCGGATGCAGGCGGCGGTTCCTGAACTGACTGATCTTTCGGGTGAGACGGCGGCGACGAAGGCTGCCTATGGCCTCGACGCCGCCGACAAGCAGCAGGCGGCCTACGCCCGGCAGTGCCTGCTGGCCCGCAGGCTGGCGGAGCGGGGCGTGCGATTCATCGAGCTCTCCTGCCTTGCCTACAACATCGGTGGGGGCAACCGGGCCAACCCCTGGGATCAGCACGGGGACATCAAGCGGGGGCACGCCAAGATGGCCGCCCAGGTCGACCAGCCGATTGCGGCGTTGCTGGCCGACCTTGAGGCCCGCGGCCTGCTCGACGACACGCTGGTGGTCTGGGCCGGTGAGTTTGGCCGCACGCCCTTTGCCCAGGGGACGGCTGGCCGTGACCACAACCCTTATGGCTTCAGTGTCTGGATGGCGGGCGGTGGCGTCCGGGGAGGCACGGTCTTCGGGGCGACTGACGAACTCGGGTACCGGGCTGTGGAGCAGCCGGTGACCCTCTACGACCTCTGGGCCACCGTGCTGCACTGTCTTGGGATCGATCACGAGGCCCTCACCTTCCGGCATGGCGGCCGCGACATGCGGCTGACCGATGTCCACGGCCATGTGATGCACGATATTCTCGCCTAAGTGAACGCAGTCCGGATGAGGCTTCCGGCCAACTGCGTCCACCCTGCTTCTGGTTCGAAAGGACTTTGATTGATGCCCGGTTTTCGCGCTGAACTCACCGGCTGCTTCTCCACGCCCTGTGACGACAACCCGACCGTGGTCATGCTCGAGGCCGGCTACCGGCACCTCGGCCTCGACTGGCGGTACATCAACGCCGAGGTCGCGCCTGCGGGGCTGGCTGCCGCAGTGGCCGGCGGGCGGGCGATGGGCTGGCGGGGCTTTAACCTGTCGATGCCGCACAAGGTGGCCGTGATCGAGCAACTCGACGGCCTAGGCGAGAGTGCCCGGCTGATCAATGCGGTCAACTGCGTGGTGAACCGGGATGGCCGACTGACCGGTGAGAACACCGATGGCAAGGGGTTTCTGTCGTCCCTCACGCCGCTGCGGGATCCGCAGGGGGCCCGTGTCATGCTGCTGGGGGCAGGCGGGGCGGCCCGGGCGATCGCGGTGGAGTTGGTGCTGGCCGGCGTGGCCGAATTGACCATCGTCAATCGCAGCCCCGCTCGGGCAGAAGAAGTCGCCGGCCTTGTCCGGGCAGCCCGTGACCTGCCAGTGCACACGCAGGCCTGGGAGCGGTCCGTGGCCGTGCCGCCCACGATCGACGTGCTGGTCAACTGCACGAGCATCGGCCTCGGTGATGCTGAGGCAATGGTGCCAATCGAGACCGGTTCGCTGCGGTCGGATCTGGTGGTGGCCGATGTCATCCCCAACCCGCCGCAGACCAGACTGCTCAAGGCGGCGGCCGCCGCCGGCTGCCCGACCATTGATGGCCTCGGCATGCTGGTTGGACAGGGGGTGCTTGGGGTCGGCTTCTGGACCGGGGACGATCTGACACCAGCCAACTCGCCCGACCTCGTCGCGGTGATGCGGGCCGCACTCGAAGAGGTTCTTGGATGAGCCACCCAGCGGTAAGCATGGCACTGCTCAGCCTGCTGGTTGCGACACCGGGTCATGGCTGTGCTGCCAGTGGTTCTCCACGAGTGAGCCGGGAAGCGGCTGGGGCTCACTTCTCGGCGGTGTAGGCGAGCACCTGACCGTCGGCCTCGAGCCGTCTGGCAAGAGTTGCGTAGTCAATCTCCTGGATGGCGACTCCGGCTTCAAGGGCCTGGGCGGCTGCGGTGGTGGCACTCTGGCCCAGGATCATGAAGACCGGCTCCATCCGGATCGAGCCGTAGGCGATGTGGGAACTGGAAACTGCGCAGACCACCAAGAGATTTTGGCATTCGTCCCGCTGGGGCAGGATCGCCCCCAGGTCGATCGGGTAGGGGCCACCCGGATTGACCTGGATGTCGCCCTCGTTGCGGACAAAACCGTTCTCGTCGACATACCGCTGCACATTGTGGGAGTCCATGTTGTACGAGCCCATGCCGATGGACCGCTTGGTGGGGATCGTCTGCCGCAGATGGTTTTCCGTGACCACCAGTTCGCCGACCATCCGGCGGGCTTCCCGTACGTAGATCTGATGGGGCCAGTGCCCATTGTCAGGAAACTCATCCTTGGCCAGTCCCCACTCCCCGTACCACTGCCGCACATCTGCCGGCACCCGTGGATCATTGGCCAGGAAGTAGCAATAGCCCTGCTGGTACGTGCGGTGCTGGGCAATGATCTCCCGCCGGCGGTCATAGCTGGCGTCGGGATAGTCGTAGTTCATGCCGATGTTGTCGGTTGAAAATGACCCGTGGTTGTTGGTGTCGGTCTTGAGATTCGGCAGCATGTCGAACTTGCCTTTGATGTGCCGCGAGCCGGCCAGCAGATCCCGCAGCAGCAGTTCGTACTGGTCCGGGTCGTAGCCCGGCGGTTTGGGGAAGGGCACCCGGTTTTCCGGCACCCGGGTGAGGCACATGCGAAAGTTATAGGCCTGCACCCGGTGATCACCGGCGCCCTGAACGCCGGGGCCGTCGCCGTGCACGCGGGGCAGCAGGCCGCTGGTCGGGTCGCCCGGTACGCGGTAGGCACTGATGTCGTTGGTGAACTGGTGCTTGTCGGCGTTTGCAACCTGCACGCCGTTGAGGGTTTCGTTGTAGGTGCTGTTGGCTTCGCGACCGACGGTGTAGCTGACACCGGCTGCCGCCATCAGATCGCCCTCATAGGTGGCGTCGATGAACATGCGACCGCTGTAGGTTTTGCCTGAGAGCATCCGGATCGTGTGGATGCGACCCTCTGATACTGTGACGCCGTCGCCCGAGCGGTCGAGCCACTCGTCGCGGTGAACCGTGATGGCATGGTCCCGTACCAGGTCTTCAAAGACCTGCTCGGCGATGTGTGGCTCAAAGACCCACATGGCCCGTCCTTCACCGTCCATTGCGGGGGTGCCCTGGCCCCGGTTGCCATAGGCGGCCCGGTCCTGCCATTTCCAGGTTTCGGGCTGGTCGTAGGAGTCGTAAACCCGCTTGTAGAACTCGAGTGCGATCCCACCGATGACAGCCTTGTTGCCACTGTCGGTCCAGCCGAGGCCGCTCGAGGAGAGACCGCCCAAGTGGGTGTCAGGGCCGACCACGACAACACTCAGTTCCATGCGTTTGGCCTGCACGGCGGCGGCAATGCCGGCACTGGTCGGCCCGTAGATCACCAGGTCGTAGGGTTCGGCTTGGTCGGCCTGAGCTGGTATGCCGAGGAGTTGGCTGAGCAGAAGGGCGAGAAGAACAAGTTTCGCAGGGCGATTCATGGGAGGGCTCCGGGAAGGGAAAGAGTTCCTTAGTTTCCTGCAGCCCAACGACGTCAGCAAGTTGCAGGGTAGATTGGGACGTTCGTGTCGTTATCAGCGGAAAGCGGGGCCGACGGTGATCCCGTTGGCAGCGAACGCGGCATGGATGGCCCGCAGGCAGCCTGCCGGGTCAGCTTCATCGCCGTGAATGCAGAGGGTGTCAGCAGCGATCGAAACGGCTGAACCGGTGGCGGCAGTAACACGGCCTGTCGAGACGATTGCAACCGCCTGTGCGGCGGCTGTTTCGGGGCAGTCGATCACCGCGTTGGCGTCGCTACGGGGGACGAGCCCGCCTCTGGCGTCATAGCGACGATCGGCGAAGGCCTCTGCGGCGACCCGCAGACCCTCCTCCCGGGCGATCACCGCCAGCCGGCTGCCAGCGGCGGCAAACAACGCCAGCTGCGGCCAGTCGGTGGCCAGCCGCCGGCTGACGGCAGCAGCCAGAGCCTCGTCATTGCCCACCTGATGATAGAGCGCTCCATGCAGCTTGACGTGGTGCAGGTCAGCGCCGGTGATGGCAGCGAAGCGGCTCAGCTGGCTGGCGATGAGATCGGCAGCCGCCTCGGGACTGATCGGGAGTGGTCGCCGGCCGAAGTGGGCGGGGTCGTCGTGGCCCGGGTGGCAGCCGATGGCGACGCCATGGTCGCGGGCAAGCGTGACCGCTGCCAGCATGGACTGCCGGTTGCCGGCATGGCCACCGCTGGCGATGTTGGCCGAGCTGATCAGCGGCATCACTGCCGCGTCATGGCCCGCCCCTTCACCGAGGTCGCAGTTGAGGTCGATTGTCCTGGGGCTCGTCATGTGGAGCTACCTCTCGTCGCCGGGGCCTGGGACAATTTCATTGATTGGTTTGCGAGCGCCGGGGCGAGCCCATGCCATCTCGCCGGACGTTCGCTTCGGGCATCCTGCCCTTCACTCACTCGACGGAACCTTCGCTTCGCCATCCCGGCTACGCTCAGGTTCCAACGCCGCTCGATTGGCATGGGCCCGCCCCTCACCCGTTCCAGTCGGTCAAAAATTTTCCTTGTAGGACGCCGGCAGACTGGAACTGTCCGGCAAGGCCACGCTGCACCGTGGCGAGGAGTTCCCACTGTTGCTGGAGCAGCCGGTGGGCGGTGGCAATCGTGGTCGGCTCGAATTGAATTTCGTCTCCCGGCCGCAGCTGGCCAGCCAGCGGGAGGTCGGCGGCGATCACCTGACCAAGCACGGCGTAGCCGCCAATCGTCTGGGCATCGGCCAAGAGCAGAATCGGATTGCCGTCGGGAGGCAGCTGAATGGTGCCCGGCAGCACCGCACGCGAAACGCCGGAGGCTGGAGCCTGTGGCACTCTGCCCCGTAGCCGCAGGCCCATCCGGTCGCTGCTGGCGGTGACCGGGAATGTGGTTGTGATCAGCGACTTGAGTCCAGCGGTATCAGCAGCGGCCGGAATGAACCGCAGCCGGCAGGGGCGGCCTTGCGTCGGCAACGGAATGAGGCTTGGATCGAGGCTCCAGCTGAGGCTGTTCGGGACGGCTGGCACAGGACCGGCCGCCAACTGGTCGCCTGCCACCAGCGGTCTGCCGGCTAGGCCGCCGAAGCCGGCTGGCAGATAGGTGGCCCGGCTGCCCAAAACTGGCGGGACGTCGATGCCACCGGCGATTGCCAGATAGCCTCGGCAGCCGGCGGTCACATGGCCAAGGGCCAGCGTTTCGCCCGCCCTGATCACAAGGGGCCGCCGCGTCGGCCGGCTGGCAACTGTAGCCCCGGCGAGGGCAATCACGGCATCTGCCTC